>JAJYBC010000003.1 GCA_021779255.1 bacterium
CTTTCATTAATTTTACTTTTTCCTTATTAATGTACGCCTTTGACAGAAGAATCAACTCAGAAAAAGTTAGAAGAAATGAGGGGATTTTATTATAAATTATCAAAAACAATGAAATCAGAAAAAATCAAAATTTTAATAGTCGGTTTTGGATTAATTGGACAAGAAAGATTCAAGAGTATTACAAATTTAAAGAAAAAAGGAAGAAATATAGAACTTATCGGCGTTTTTGATCCCTTTTTTAAAGATCAAGATAAGTTTATCAAAGAACATAAAATTAATTTTGTTGATAACTTAAAATCTGGTTTCGAATTAAATCCTGACTGGGTTTTTGTGGCCACCCCTCATGACGATGCCGTAAAAATCACAAAAATAGCTTTGAAGAAAGACTTCAACGTTTTAGTAGAGAAGCCTTTAGGCAGAAATTACAAAGAAGCTATGGAGGTTTTTAAATGTGTTGAAAGAAAAGATCAGCTTTGGGTAGGCTTCAACTATCGTTTTTTTGAAGGAATAAATCAAGCCCTAAGAGATCTTCAAAAAGGAAAGTTTGGTAACTTAATCTCCATCAATATTTTAATGGGGCATGGGGGAAAACCGGAAGATAAACAAACTTGGAAATTAGATCCCATAAAAGCTGGTGGGGGATGTTTAATCGACCCAGGAATACATTTATTGGATATTTGCTCTTTAATATTTAATCATCAAATCGAAATTCAGTCGGGACTTCAGTGGAAAGGCTTTTGGAAAACCGGCATCGAAGAAGAAACTCATTTTTTATTCAAATCCAAAAACGCTATTATAAATTTTCAAGTTTCGGTTGTTAAATGGAGAAGTACTTTTAGAATGGAAATAAACGGTGATAAAGGTTATGGAATTATTAACGGCAGAAATCGCAGCTACGGTGAACAAAAATATATCACAGGGGAAAGATGGGGTTGGCAAAAAGGAGGTAAACAGGATGAATCAGAAAAGATTGTCTGCATTGCAGCCAATGAGGATTCTTTTGAGAAAGAAATTGATGCTTTACTTTTTGCGAAAAAGGCTAAGAATGAAATTAAACCTTGTTCCGGTAAAGAAGCGGTTGCTTTAATGAAACTGTTAGATGATTGTCGAGAAATGCTAAAAAAATAATTTAATTCTTACAATTTATGAAAATTAAAAATCATAAAACGATTCTCATTACTGGTGGAACAGGAGGTATCGGAAGCGAAATTGTAAAATATTTATTGAGAAAATCAAGTTATAGAGTAATTGTTTGTGGAAGAGATTTAAAAAAGTTTAAAATCCTAGAGAACTTAGCCGATAAAGAAAAAGGACAACTTACCTTTTTAAAAATTGATTTTTCAAATCCAAAGTCTATTCAAAAGGCGCTTGGAAAAATCAAAAATGTAGATATATTAATAAATGCAGCCGCTGTGTTGTGGCCAGTTAAACCTTTTGTAAAAACAGACTTACAAGAGATCGAGAAATCTTTAAGAATTTCTTTTTGGGGAATCATTTACACTTGCTATTACCTGCTTCCGATCTTAAAAAAGTCTAAAAACGCTAAGATAATTAATTTCAGTGGCGGAGGAGGAGCTAATGGTAGAAAAGATCATATGGCTTATGGTCTTTCTAAAACAGCTTTGATCAGATTTACCGAAAATCTAGCTATGGAAAATCCAGAGATAGATATAAATATTATCGCTCCTGGAGCTCACAAAACGAACATATGGTGTGATGAAAAATGTGAATCTGAACCGAAAAAATGGGGAAACATGCAGGAATTACTTGATTTTATTGATTTTTTGATAAGTAAAAAATCAAACGGCATATCAGGTAAATTTCTCAACTACAGAGATGATTGGAAAAATGGAAGCTTCACCAAAAAAGCAAAAAAAGATAGTGATTTTTTAACTTTAAGAAGAATTGATGATTTTCAATTTACTAAGATTAAATAATTTTATTTCAATAATAAATTAAAATGTTTTTAAAAAAAACTAGAAAAACAGTCACTTCTTGGCCAAAAAAAATTCCCGAAATAACTTCTGAGCAAAAAGTAATCAATGATGATTGGCAGAAGTATTTTCATAAAATAAATAAAAAAAAATTTTCAAACATAGTTGATTGGGGACATAAATATATTATTAAAAATTCACCTACAATATTTACTCACACTCTTGAAATCGGTCCTGGACTAGGAGAACACTTGAAATATGAAAAATTGTCTGAAAAACAAAAAAATAACTACATAGGAATAGAATTAAGAGAAAATATGGCAAAAGAAATTAAAAAAAATTATCCCTTTGTTAAAATTTTAGTAGGAGATTGTCAAAAAAATATTGATTATCCAAATAACTATTTCGACAGAATAATAGCAATTCATCTTCTTGAACATTTGCCAAACTTACCGATGTTTTTAACACAAGCCCATAGACTACTTTCAGATCGAGGAACTTTACAAATTATTATTCCATGCGAGGGTGGTCTTGGTTATACTATTGGAAGAAACTTAACGACAAAAAAAATGTTTGAGAAAAGATATAAAGTCCCTTATAAAGATTTTATAGACTATGAACATGTTAACAAAGCGAAAGAGATACTAGCAGAAATTGAAAAATATTTTATAGTCAAAAACAGAAAATTTTATCCACTTAAAATTCCTATTATTGCTACTAATCTAATTATTGGGTTAACACTGTCAAAAAAAATGCTCAATTCCTAATGTTAGTATTATTTAAAATTTTTTGTTATATAAAATATTTGTTTTTAAATTTATTATTAGAGTATGAATAAAATTTTAAGTAAAAGAGAAAGTAATAACAGTTTATCCCTAAAAACAAATTTTTTAGGCTTCCCAGTTTGGCTTTGGATGATTTTTTTATTTTTAGCCCTTATCAAATTATGGCTGGTAAGCGAACAATCGCTAACAGCTTATGGAGACGCCGGTCATGACGACAAGTTATTTATCAATTTAGCTAATAATATTTTATCATTTCAATGGCTTGGGGAATATAGTCAAATGACTCTCATGAAAGGCCCTTTTTATCCTATGTGGATTGCTTTTAGTCACTTTTTAGGAATCCCCCTTTTAGTCTCTCAACATTTTTTATATATTGATGCCTGTCTTTTACTTATCATAAGTTTAAGATCATTTTTATCATCAAAACCATTTTTTACTATCTTTTCTTACGCAATCATTCTTTTCAATCCTGCCAGTTACGCAGACGGAATATCTAATAGGGTAATCCGAGAGGGAATTTATTCTTCATTAACTTTATTAGTCATTGCCTTCGCTTTTGGTTTGTTTCTGAGGTTTCTCTCAAAAGAGAAAAATACCTATTTATGGTCAATTGGACTTGGTATTTCTTTATCTTGTTTCTGGCTAACTCGAGAAGAGGGTATTTGGATAGTTCCATTACTCATAATAATTTTTATATATTTATTAATAATAATATTCATAAAATACAGAAAGAAAGAAAAAGGAATAGTATCAGATTTAATAATAATCTTCTTACCTTTTTTTATCTTGGGATCCTCTCTCTCAATAGTTTCTCTTGTCAATTATATGCACTATGGAATTCTCAATACTGTTGAATTTAAAAACAAAGATTTTTTAAGAGCGTATGGGTCTTTAACTAGAATAGAAAATTCAAATTGGAAACAGTACGTACCTGTCTTAAAAAAAACTAGAATGATGGCATACGAGGTAAGCCCAAAATTTGCCGAATTGGAACCATATCTTGAAGGTGATTTGGGAAGTGGTTGGGCTAGCAATGCACAAAAGAATCCCCAAACTCGTAATATCGACCCTTCCGAAATTGCTGGGGGATGGTTTATGTGGGCCTTTAGAGATGCGGTTGCTTTGGCAGGACACTATAAAAATGGAAAAGAAACCATGAATTTCTATAAACAAATGGCTGGTGAAATAGATAGTGCTTGCGATAATGGAAAACTTGACTGCCTAAGCAACAACCAGTCAATGACACCTCACTGGCGCAATGAGTATTTTAGCCAATTAGTTCCTTGCTATGTGGACACCGCTAAACGAACTTTTTTCTTCAGTAATATGAGGTCTGTGTCTAGTCCTAGTGCGGGAGAAAAATCTTCCCTAAGATTATTTCAAAATATAACGAATGAGCCTATTGAATTAGTTGTAGACCAACAATCGTTAGACTTACTTAAAGAAAAAGCCTCTAAAAATATTAACAATGACAAATCACCTAATTTTAAAATAAAAATTCTTGGATTTATTAAGAATTTATACACTTATACATTTTCACCATTTTTGATTATATCTATTGTTATATTATTTTATAAAATATTTACAAGAAGAATGAAAGATAATGATTTGACCCTGATTATATTGTCATTTGCTCTTATCTTGATTGTAATCTTACGAATATTAATAATAACTCTCATCGTCGTGACTTCTTTTCCTGCCGTGGATATTCTTTATACTTCTCCTCTCTACCCCCCTCTCTTAATCTTTTTGTTATTACCACTTCTTTTTGATTTACAAAGAAAATCCACTAAAAAAGACGAGAGTCTCTCATATTAAAGACTTTTTTAAACAAAAAAACAATAGTCATAATTTTTAGTTTTCAGATATATTCATCTATTGTAATCAAATATTCTTTTTAGCAGAGCTGCTAGTCCTCTCTTTTTAAGAATTGTGGCGGACATCTTTAAAAAATAAACTATGTTTTTATTTTTAATAATATTAACATTATCTGCATTTTTTTCTATCTTTTTTGATTCAAAAAGTAATTTTCTATCAGGGGAAATTTCCCCTGATTTTATAAATTTTGCTAAATCTTTTGTGATTACATCCCAGTAAAATTCTTTTTTTATTTTTCGGATATTGTTTTTTAACTGATCAATTTTATACCTTTGGTTGTATAATTCATCAATGTTTTTAACAATTTCATTTTGCGTATTTTCGTTAAGCAATATTGCAGCTTCATTTTTTGCTAAATATTCTGTCGCTTCATCTCCGCCCGTTGAAATAATAGGTACTTCGCCCCAAATAAAATCTATTATCCGCGTTCTCCATGAATAAATCGTTTCCCTTGTTTTGTGATGCAAGTTTATTACAATATCAGCTTCGAGATACCAATTATTTCTTTCTTCGTATGGTATCCAATCCACAAAAAAGATATTTTTATTGAGCATTTTTTCTTTTTTTGCAAACTCACAGGCAAAATCATATTGTTGCATAAAATCTTTTTCAGTTACGAAGGGATTTTTTCCTCCCAAAATAACCAATTTTATATCTGAATGAATAGAAGACAATTTTTTTACCGCATTTAAAAGCGGTTTTATATCAAACCAAGGATAAAGTCCCCCAAACCAAAGTATCATAAAATCTTCTTTCTTCATTAGGACTTCTTTACAAACTTTTTTCGTATGCAGCAACGGTTGTTCATGAATCCCATAAGGAACAACATCCAATATCTTCGTATCAAATGTTTTTGGATTTATTCTTCCCATTACACTTAAAGCTCCCATGTAAAAATGATATTGGGCTTCACTCGCACAAAGAAAATAATCTCCTCGAGGAAATGCCTTATTCCAACGCACTAAATCATTTAAGTATTGATCATGTTCAACAATCAGTCCTTTTATTTTACGAGCTAGCACTTCAATATATATAGGAACATAAAGATCGATAATAAGTTGTTTTTCTTTACCAACATTGTTTGCCACAAATTCCATAAGGTCACCATGCGAATAAGGTATATAGACAGAATCATAACAAGAAACAAGTTCTACAAGATTACTAAAACTCCAATAGCATATTTTTACTCCCGATTTGTGATTTTTCTTATTAAGCTTATATCTCTCAGAGATAGCAATCGTTACATCTATTCCATTTTTTTTTAAACCTTGTGCTAACCCCCAAGATCTTAGTCCACCGCCTTCAACTATTGAATTCTTCGAAATAGGCACTGGACCTACAGAAATTATGAGAAGTTTTTTCATTTTTTTTGCAATAAAATTTTTTATGTTAATTTTCCTATCCACTCCCAAGTTTTTTTGATTCCTTGCTCTAAAGTTATTTTAGGTCCAAAGCCTAATTCTTCCTGAATTCTGGCAACATCCAGCACAATGCTTCTGACGTCCGCTTTTCTTTGTGATAATCTATTGGTTTTTATTCTTTTTCGAGTGATTTTTTTAATCGTCTCTATCAATTCATTGATAGAGACTCCTTCGCCACTGCCAATATTGTAAACTCGATATTTATTTTTGGATCTAAAAGACAAATTGACCAGATTATCGATTGCATCATCAACAAAAATATAATCTCGGATGTTTTGACCATCACCAAAAATACTGATTGGCTGGTTGTTTTTAATTAAATTAAGAAAAATAGGAATAATTCCTTGGTTGCCTATCACATTTTGATGTGGTCCGTAAGGATTGGAAATACGGGCAATTAGATAGTCTAGACCTTTTGCGATTCGATAATATTCCAAATATTTTTCAATGGCCATTTTAGAAATGGCATAAGGAGAAATAGGACAAAGAGCATCTTCTTCGCTATATTTTTTCTTTTTTTGATCACCATAAATCGCTCCGCCTGAGGACGGATAAATAATTTTTTTAACTTTAGCTTTTACACATTCTTCAAGAAGGTTAATTGTCCCTCGGAGATTAGTGTCAATATCAATCAGGGGATCGCTCATAGAAGATCCGGGGGTCGTAAAAGAGACAAAATGAAAGACATAATCAATTCCTTGAAGAGCTTTTCTTAAATCGTCTTTATTGAGAAAATTACCTTGAAAAATCTCTATTTTTTTTCTAACCAATTCCAAATTTTGAGAGGCTCCATCTTTAAACAAATCGAAAGCCCTAACCTCGTTCTTTTTATCTTTAAGTAAAGCAAAGACCAGATTACTTCCCAAAAATCCGTCCGCTCCCAAAATTAAAATTTTTTTCATAATGATACTTTTTTTATAATTTTTAGTAATTCCCTAGATGCTTTTTCAACATCATGTCTTTCTAGGACCTTTTTAGCAGCATTACCCCCTAATTTTTGAACGATATTTTTGTTTTGAGCAAGAAAAATTATTTTTTCAGCTACTTTCTCTACGTCAAGATATGGTATTACAAACCCACAATCTTGTCCAACAAATTCAGGCATTCCTCCAGCAAGATCAAAACAAATAATGGGTTTTTTAAATAAAGCCGCCTGAAGACAAACAAGTGGGTAAGGATCTTCTCTAGAAGAAAGCAAAAATACATCTATCAAATAAAAATAATCAACCTTGTACTCAACAAAAAATATTTTATTTTTTAATTTCATCTTTTTTATGTCCTGTAAAACCCTTTCGAACTCTGCGTTATCGGTTCCTCCAATCCAAAGAAAAACAATAGGTAAATCAGATTTTTGTTTTACTAAATACGCAATTTGAGGATAAAGATCTAACCCCTTACGCCATTCAAGCGTTCCAGAAGCACCAACAACGAAAGCATTCTTTGGTATATCGAGGTCTCTTTCTAGACTGTCTCTACTACAAAAATTCTGGTTCTTTAAAAATTCGGATGTAGGTATATAGTCATGAACCAAAGCTATTTTGTCCTTAGCTATTTTATGATTATTTCTAAGATTTTCCACAACAGATTGTGAGCTACCGATATAAAGATCCACAAGTTTTGACACTCTCGTGAACATTGTTTTGTCGCAAAAATAATTTATAGTGTTCGCTAACTCGTGTATATAGTTAATTACTGGTAAATCTAAAAATTTTTTTATTTCCAGTATTGTTTTGCAACTTGCGACAGAATTTGCAAAAATTAAATCAAAATTTTGCTTAAGTAATAACTTTATAAGATAATTTTTACCAACTACTTTTCTTAAACCGAGATACTTTATCAAATAATAGATTGGTCTAGGATAAATTGAATTCTGCTTATTTATTAAATGCATATCTTTCATACAATAAGTTGGTGCTATATCTTCAAACTCATTTTTAATTTCTCCACCATCTTGAAGTAAAATTGAGAATTTTATATTCGTATTTGCTTTCAGCCAACG
This sequence comes from bacterium, assembly GCA_021779255.1. Classification (GTDB taxonomy): domain Bacteria; phylum Patescibacteriota; class Minisyncoccia; order CAIUEV01; family CAIUEV01; genus JAJYBC01. Next base: position 8,018 of record JAJYBC010000003.1, read on the forward strand.
TAAAAAATATAAAAGTACAATAGGTGCACCCGACTTTGAGGCATCGTGGCTAATAAAAAGAATTTTTCTTGATTGGTTAAAATTTTCTTGTTTTACAAATATATTTTTTATTTTTAGAAATTTATCCCTAATTCTCCAAAAAATAGACAACTTCATTCTTCTAATTTCTTTATTTTTGTCTTTCAAATTTTTATCGAGGTTAGCAATCTCTTTGTTTTTTAAATGAATAACTTCTTTCAAATTTTTATCGAGGTTAGCAATCTCTTTGTTTTTTAAATGAATAACTTCTTTCAAATTTTTATCGAGGTTAGCAATCTCTTTGTTTTTTAAATGAATAACTTCTTTCAAATTTTTATCGAGGTTAGCAATCTCTTTGTTTTTTAAATGAAGAGCATCCAACTCAATATTCAATTGATAATTTTTTCCATCTTCACTTAAAAAAGCGTATTTTCTTTGCATTTCGGATTCGCCTTTAAGTAAATTTTCATATTTTTTATTGTCCAACAAAATAACGCCCAGTCCAAAAGAATGATGGAACTCGACAGATTTATATTTCTTTTTTAACTCTTCCCAAAATTTATAAACCCCAAAATCGTTTTCACTAACAAAAACATCATGGAACATAATTACTCCATCTTTTTTAACTTTTGGCAACCAACTTTCAAAATCGTGTTTAACGGCTTCATAGGTGTGAAGGCCATCAATATGAAGCAGATCGATTGATTGATCGGCAAAATCCGTCAAAGCTTTGTCGAAAGTTTTTCGGACTAAATTGATTTTTAAATCCGGATAATATTTTTGTTGAATTTTTTTTACTCCTTCAAAAACTTCTTCGCCATAAAAACCAGCGTGTTTTTCGCCCTGCCAAGTGTCGACAGCAGAAATTTCCGAGTTTATTTCTCCGTCCTTGACCGCTTGAGCAAAAGACCAAAGGGAAGTGCCCTTGTGAGTGCCAAGTTCAACAATAACTTCGGGCTTAAAATTCCGCACAAAGTCATAAGCAAAATTCTTATGACCTGACCATGGCCAGCCAGTGTCGGCAAAGATTTCTTCGTATTCAAATTTTGGATCGTGGTATTGAAAAGACATGTCTTTATTCTAGCTTATTAATTTGAAATCTCCCAATAACCGCCCTTGTCGGGGCCAATGCGTTTTAGAAGGTTTTTTTGCTTGAGTTTTTCAATATTGTTCCTAATATTTTTTTCATTTATTCCAATTTTCTCGCTCAATTTCCTCTGGGTTATCAGCGGATTTTTTCTTATTTGCTCAATAATTTTTTTTTGACTCGTTGATAATTTTTCTAGGTCTTTTTCTAGGTCTTTTTCTAGGTCTTTTTCTAGGTCTTTTTCTAGGTCTTTTTCTAGGTCTTTTTCTAGGACACTGTGAACAATCACATCAAAACCGCTTGAATTTTCATTTATTTCCGGTTCCGGTAATCCGTATTCTTTGATTTGGTCAATTGCTCTTTTAACGCCACTTCCGTATCTTTCAATCAAACCGCAATCACGAAAAATTTCGGCAACAGATTTGTTTCTAGGAAAAGATTTTTTATTACCTCTTTTTATATCTTCCATCGTTAATTCTTGAGGAATTTCTCCAACATTCCAAAAGATGATTTTATCAGGATAAATTTTAAATTGCGAATGAGTGCCTTCTCTGTAATCTCGATGAACAACTGCATTTATGATAATTTCTCGCAAAGCTTCAATCGGATATTGCCAACGCTCCTCTCTTCTGGGATTACCGGTGAAAATATATTCCTTCAGAATATAGCTTTTAATAAAGTCTAGAACCTCTTCGACTTCCGTGACCAAGTCATTTCTTATCACTTTACTCTTTTTGATAATTGTATCCGTTTGAAATAGTCCAATTTGAATGTCAGTTTGACGAAGAGGATTTTTTGAAAAAAGAAGTAAACTGGCAAAAGTAGGATATTCCTTGCCTTTTTCCTCGACAATTAAAGAATATTTTCGTAAAAAACTTAAGTTATCCCCCAATTTTGTTTCTAGATTTTCTTCAATCAAATTTTTTATTTTGAATATTTTCTCTTGGTCAAGATCGTTCAATTTAGAATCTTTATCGGGATAAAAATCCCAACTAGAATTTTTTGTTTTTAAATATATATCAGCAACTTCCTGCAAAGATAAAATATGATTACTATTATTTTTTCTTATAAAATAACGATTTTTAAAAGAAACTGGTTTTAAAGGAAACTCCATAATTTCCAAAATCGCTATTTTTCTATTATTTAAGTTGGATATTTCAATTTCTACATTTAGTCTCGGATAGGTTTTATTTTTTATTTCATTCAACCATTTTTGGACGCTTTCTCTGCTTATTTTTATACCAATTATTTTTCCCTTATTATTTACTCCCAAAATAATTTTTCCGCCTTTACGATTAGCAAAAGCCACCAGTGTTTCAATCACTTCGTCACAAAAACTTTCCTTAAATTCTATATTATAGCCCTCACCTTGGCTTATTAAGAATAACAGTTCTTTTTTCAATTCCTCGTCTATTTTTTTCATAAATAAATTTTAATAAGCAAAACGCTTATGACCTGACCAAGGCCAGCCGGTGTCGGCAAAGATTTCTTCGTATTCAAATTTTGGATCGTGGCATTGAAAAGACATCGGATTTATTAGAGCAGAAATAACTTGACAAGATTAAGATATCTGGTTATACTTCTAGCATAAAAGGACTTTCGGCCGTGGTTTATACACCACAAATTAGCGGAAAGTCTTTTTATTTTTACTGGATCCCGCATTAAGTGCGGGATGACAAGCTAAATAAATTTTGGTTAGAAAACTATATTTTTTTATGTTTTTATTGTAGCAAACTTTTTCAAGATTACAAGATAAATTTTACCAGTGAAAATTCAACTCGATCATCCCTTGTCGTTTAGATGTAGAGGCGATACGAAAAATTTTGGAACGATCAAGAAAATCAATGGTGTTTAATTCAGTACCCCTAAAAATACCCGCTTTGATATAGTAAGAATTGGTTTGTAAGGGATTTTTGGAATAGTTTATTTGAAAATACTTTTGCTTTAAAATTTTGGCCACCTCAATTTTATCAATGAAAGTATTCGTGCCGAAAATATAGTTATTTTCCTGAGTGAAAAGAGCAATGCCGAAATTCAAAATTTTGGCTGGTTTATTCTGTTTAAAATAGACTCTGACCGAGAGATCCTCCCCCGTTTTAAAAATATTTTTCACTTTGCCATCTTTGTCCAGAAATTCGACTTTGGTGATTTGGGCAATTTTCTTGGCTTGTCGGGGCAGGTCGCGTTGAGGTTGGGGCAGGTCGTGTTGAGGTTGGGGCAGGTCGTGTTGAGGTTGGGGCAGGTCGTGTTGAGGTTGGGGCAGGTCGTGTTGAGGTTGGGGCAGGTCGCGACCTGCCCTTACGGACGCCGCTTCGGCCTCTTTCTCGGCTTTTAATCGCAATCTTCTTTCTTCGTTAAATAATCTTTTCTCCTCGTCGCTCATGTTCTGATAGATATATTTATTGCCTACTTTTTCCGGGTCGCCAATCATAACGACTTTACCGGAACGCAGAAGCATGGCTCGATCACAGTAGCGTTGAACGGTGGCGATATCGTGCGTAACCAGAATAACCGTCTTGCCGGCGTCTTTGTACTTATTAAATTCTTCCATACATTTGGCTTGGAAATTGCTGTCTCCGACGGCCAGAACTTCGTCCATGAGGAGTATATCGCGATTAGCATGGATAGCCACGGAAAAAGCCAGTCTAACCTGCATACCGGAAGAATAATTTTTGACTTTTTGATCGATAAAACGTTTTAATTCGGAAAAAGAAACGATGTCATCAAATTTAGCGTCGATTTGTTTTTTGGTCAAACCTAAAACCGAGGCGTTAAGATAGATATTATCACGACCGGAAAGTTCCGGATTGAAGCCGATGCCCAATTCCAAAAAAGGCGAGATTAAGCCGTCAACTTTTATTTTACCCGTATCGGGCGTATAAATATTGGCTAGGATTTTGAGTAGCGTTGACTTGCCGGAACCGTTCCGGCCGATAATGCCAAAAAATTAGCCCTTTTTAATTTCAAAGGAAACATCGTTCAGCGCTTTGAATTTTTCATAACCCTTGTGGCCTCGAAAGGCACCAACAAAAGCCCCCCTGAGAGTTGAAACCTTTTCCTTGGGAATTTTGAAAGTCTTGGAAATATTTTGCACCGCAATAGCAATTTTGGACATAGATTTATTCTAGCTTATTAATTTTAAATTTCCAAAAAACCAACAAGCTTTTTAATAAAAATTATCTGCTGTCACCAACCGAACTTTTGCTTGAGAATATCTATTTTTGAAAGCTTTATTGACAGCTTTCCGTTTGTATTTTATTTCCACTCCAATTAATTCTTTGCCCCCATCCAACACTACATCCATTTCAGACCCTTGTTTAGTCCTCCAATAATAAAATTTAAAGTTTTTATCAAGATAGCTATTTTGCTTTATCAACTCGCTAGTTACAAAGTTTTCAAATAAAGCTCCTTTGTCGGTTCTCGAATTCAAATCCGAGAAATCCTCAATTAAAGCATTTCTGACTCCGGTATCATAAAAAAATATTTTTGTAGCTTTTGAAATTTCGTCTCTTTTATTTTTCGAATAAGGGTATAGTCGAAACAAAATAAAACTCTGTTCAAAAATTTCAATATACCTCTTGATCGTTCGCTGATCGGCTCTTAGACTTCTGGCCAATTCAGAATAATTGATTAAATTTCCAATTTGAAAAGCTAATAATTTTAATAAGTCTTTAGCCAGTTTTTTATCTTCAATTAAATTAAGCTCTAGAATATCTTTAAAAATTAAACTATCTACGAAATTTAACAAATATTTTTCATCATTCGGGTTTTTAATCAGATGGGGGTATTGTCCGAAAATCAAGATATTATTCAAAATATTTTTTATATCAAATCTGTATAACAAATCTTTCGGATTATACTTTTTATCCTCAATTATTTTTTCGAAAATATTAAAGTTAAGCTTTTTTTCAATACCCTTTTGATTTAAATATTCAGAGAAGGTAAGAGGATAAATATTATAATCAATCTTCCTACCAGCCAAACTTTCTCCTGTTTTATTCTTAATATGGAAAGAAGATGATCCTGTAATAATAATTTTTATATTCACAATTTGATCATAAATGATCTTTATTGCTCGACCGGGATTATCCAGCAGATGAATCTCGTCAATAATAATTTCTTTAAAGTTATTATTAATTAATGTTTTATATGTTTCAATATCATATGTTTCTAAAATTTTCTTAATGGGCTCATTGTCAACCAAAAAATAATTCGCTTTAGAAAATATTTTCTTTACTAAAGTTGTTTTCCCGACTTGCCGTGAGCCAAGCAGAATAAGCACTTGTTTATATTTTCCAAAATGCTTGTTCACTTTGAGATCAAGATGCCTTTTCATAATAAAATATTACTTTTTAGACATTGAATGCATAAATTAGTATATCTAATTATACATTTAATCTTGCTCTTGTCAAATTTTTGCTCCTAGCGCTCGAGAGTCTGCTGTTTAATTTTTTGAGGTTTAAAAACTTCTTCAATCAGATATTGAAAAATTTGCCCAGCTTTGGGCGTGTTATCACGTTCGTAATTACAAACAAAGACGTCCATACTGGTATACTTTTCGTCGGCCCACGTATGAAAACTGATATGCGATTCGGCTAAACAAACAACAGCGGTTATCGCATAGGGACCGAAAAAATGGTACACTTCTCCAAGATCTTTCAGACCGACTTCTTTGATTTTGCGACTGAGATTTTTTTTGAGTTTTTCTATTCCTTGGGGAGTCGCTAGCTCTGGGGAATAAGCGCAATCATAAAGATCGCCAATTAAGTGGATTCCGGTTTTCATTTAAGTGGCGTCCGCCAAGCCCCCGAGCTTAGACGGAACAGTTAAAAGTAAAAAGAAAACTTCTTTTTTTAATTATTTTTTACGATTAAGTCAAATATAAAGTATTTTTTTATTGCGTCCAATTATTTAATACTCATATCGCTTTCGGCGGGAGCCGAGGAAGTGGCATTGCCCGATCCACTTTGGATTCTAACTAAAATTTCTTGTTCTACTTCGGCTCGAGGACGTCCATAAGTTTGGCGAGAAAATTCTCTGACAGCCATAGCCGCAGTTGAGCTACCGGTGTCCAAAGGTAAACTTTTAAGACTGAAGGGTAAAGTGGCCTGACCGCTAACAATTATTTTAAGATAAGCATTAAAATTATCCAAATTCATCAAATCATAAGAGTTAAAAACCGGCTCATACTGCTTGGCTACCATCTCAGCATCCTCCGGACCTACTCTGAAAGAAGCCATTGAGCCAACATTGCCAAAAACGGCATCACGAATTTTTTCGTCAAGTTGTTTTAGAAATTGATGAGCGATAACCAAATTTAAGCGATATTTACGCGCCTCGGACAAGATAGAAACAATCGAATTGGTGGTAAAATTATGAAACTCATCAATATAGAGGTAAAAATCTTTGCGTTCCTCTTCTGGCATATCAACTCGGCCCATAGCCGCAATCAAAATTTTACCGACCATAACCATACCAAGCAAATAGGCATTAAGCTCGCCAATCGTGCCTTTGCTGAGATTCATTAACACAATTTTCTGACCGTCCATAATTTCTCGCAGATTAAAAGAAGAGTGTTGTTGGGCAATAATCGGACGCATTACGTCGTTAGCGATAAAAGAAGTAAGTTTGCTGGTAATATAAGGCACCATATTGGCCAAGGCGGCCTCGCCACCCGCCTTCTCCGCTTCTTTAGTCCAGAAATTAACTACAATGGGGTCGGCACAATTTTTAAGCTTCATTTGGCGAAATTCGGGGTCTGAGAGCACTCGGGAAATTTCCAGCAGAGTGGAACCCGATTCGGGATGCGCCATTACCAGAAGCATAGCATTACGCATATACTGCTCAAACATTGGCCCGCCCACTTGGCGCATATCGTACAATTTGTCAAAAATATCAATCATCTCGTTGATGACGAAAGTTTTCTGCTCGGGACGGTTATACTCCAACAAATTTAACCCCATTGGGCGTTCCGTATCGCCCGGATCAAACAAAATAACATCTTGAACTCTATTTTCCGGAATAAAAGTTAATATTTTATTGACTAACTCACCATGAGGATCAATTACACAAACGCCTTCGCCCGCTTCAATATCCTGTTTGATTAGACCGGCTAAAAAAGTTGATTTTCCGGTGCCAGTTTGACCAATCGTATAAAGATGCCGGCGTCGATCATCACGGCTAATTTTAACGACCGTTTCTTGATCGCGAAAAATATTTTTCCCTAAATTTAAACCTTCTAAGGGCAAATTAGTAGGGCAGGGAGCTTGACGCGACTTGGACAAAAGAATACGCGGAGCGGCTTTTTGGACATTAATACCGAAGTGAAAGAGGCTGGACAACTCTTCGGTACAAAGAAGGGAATTTCTTTTGGGGCCAAAAACACGAAAGGTATAATCAAAAATCAAATCTTTAATTTTTTTGACTTCGATATTTTTAAAGCGATTGCCCTCAGGACTTTCAAACTGAATAAAAGCGTTGGCCATATCGGAAACGATAGCCTTAGCTCTTTCTTCGGTGGGGGACGAAGCTACAAGCCTGATACTCACAGCGAAAGAATTTTTTTTCGCTTTATTCTCAATGCTGTCTATAATTTTTTCTTCGCCGGAAGTTAGAATATGAGGCCCTTTACCGTTATCTAGCTGGTTTTTTTCGTTAACGGCGGATCCACCACCCAGACTGTGCCAAAAATCTTTAAACATTTTCTTGGCTGGTTGACTAATTTTTTCTTTGGCTTGATCGAAAGTTTTGCCTTGTTTCATTTCGCGCGCAATTTCACTCGCCAAAGATTTATAATCGGAAGCAAAAGGTCTAACCATAATTTGAATACTGGCGCCTTCTTTTTTAGGATCCAATTTGGTTAAAGAATTCGTTAGATTATTCAAGGGATCGCTTTCTAAATCACGATAAGTTTTAAAAGGTAAATACGGCTCTTTGTCCAGTTTTAGATAAGCGCCCGCCACGTGGCCTTTGGGCGTAAAAATGTTATAACCACGGACTTGCTCCACCGAGACAAAAGAAAAAAAACTGTGAATTTGTTTTTCCACAAAATTAGCCTGATCACTAGGCACAGCCATATAGAAAGCAATTCCTTCTTGATTGAAAGGCACCGCCATTTCCAACGTAAAATAGGGAAAACGCGCCCATCTTTGCCAAAAATTTTGTGGTCGAATACCGTTTAGCGTGGAAAAGAACTGCTCCATCACAGCAATTTTTTCTCGCGCCAAATCCAACGAATCGCTTCTGGCCTGAATTGAAGACGAATCGGCTGAATCTCCCATCACCGGCACAGCAATCCGTAAGAGAGTAAAACGAAAGGAATAAGCTTTTGCTTTCTGGTAGCGTAAAAGCCAAAAAATAAGAAAAATTGCCGAAATAAAGATTAAGATAAGCAAAAAAAGAATAACCAAATCATAGTTGATATTTGACCAAAAATCCAACGTGACGCTGTTTATTTGACTATCGGTTTGAGTATTGGGAGTAAGCATTTATATTAATTTACTCTATTTATTTTTCAGCTCCGCCAACATCTTGCGCAGGTCTTCTTTATATTTCATTTTTTGCTCCTCAGAAATTTTACTCACGTATTTGGAAGGTGGCGCCGGAGGAGCTTTAGGTGTGCTGTGAGTTCTTAAATTGGTATTTGGTTCAGATTTAGAATCGGTACTTTCGTTAGTTTTTCTTTGATTTTCTAACGCTCTTTGACGTCTAATTTCTCTTAAACAGTCTTTGCAATAGACTCCTCGATCGGCCTCGGGCTTGAAGGGAATTTTGGTTTTTTTACCACAACGATCGCAAGTTGCTTCGTGCCAAATAGTCGGCTTTTTCTCTCCTAGGTCTATGACTGGCGATTCTTGTAATTCAACCTTCTTTTCTTCCTTTTCATTTTCTGCTTTTTTTTTGTTCTTGTCCTCTGTTGTCTCTTCTACTGTCTCTGACGCTATTTCTTCGGCTAATTCTTCTTTAGCATTAGCTGCTGATAGCGAATCCTCCATCTGTTGCTTTATTTCCGCTTCGATACCATCGCTTTCTTGGTCGCTAAAACCGACAATTTGTGAAGGCGACATAAATTTATCAGAAGAAGAATATTCGGATAAATTTTCATTTTTTTCATCCGAAAGAGGGTAATTTGTTGTTGAAACAACGTGAGAGGATTCCGTCCCTATTTTTTCGGACGAATAATTATTCACTCCTGCAGAGAGATAGGATGATTCCGCCTCCACGGATTCGCCCATTTTCTCCTGTTTCATCTCTTCTTCGGTTAAACCAAAATTACGCGACATCCATTTGGAAATTTTTTCCTCTACTTCTTTACGTGGATGACTATAGCGTTCACGCGAAACTTGAATCGCTTTTTCAACGTAAGAGACGACAGGGGCCTCAAAAGGAGGTAGGGATTTGGCGCTAAAAGCGTCGCCCGAAACTCCGTCAATCATCAATTTTAAATAAATCTGATACTTTGGTAAGTTGATAATATCGTTCATCATCACGGCCGGTTCAAATTCTTTTTCCAAGAATTCCGCATCCGCAGCGCCTACTCGAAAAGTTATTAAGGTACCAACGTTACCAAAAACCGCATCTCGTACCTGTTCGTCTAACTGAGCAATATACTGATGGGCCACCGTTAAGTTTAGCCGATATTTTCGCGCCTCCGACAAAATACTAGCGAAAGATTCAGTCGCAAAATTTTGAAATTCATCAACGTAAAGATAAAAATCTCTTCGCGTCCCTTCGGCAATGTCTACTCGTTCCATAGCGGCTAAGTAAAGTCTGGTTACCACCATACCGCCCAACAAAGCCATTGATTCTTCACCGATTTTGCCTTTGGATAGATTAACAATCAAAATTTTGCCTTCATCCATAATTTGTCGCATATTGATTGTCGATTTGGTCTGACCAACAATGTGTCTGACAATTGGTGTCGAGATGAATTGACCAACTTTATTTTGAATAGCCGCCGTGGCTTCTCGGGCAAAACGTTGATCCCATTTGCCAAATTCTTCCAACCAAAAAGAACGGACAATAGGATCTTTGACTTTTTCGATCACCTGACTACGAAATTCTTTCTCGCTCATCATCCGGTTAATACCCAGCATGGTGCTACCCGGATAATCCAGTAAAGCTAAAATGGTGTTATTGAGGATATATTCCATTCGTGGACTCCAAACATCCGGCCAAATTTTTTTAAAAACGCCCATCATTCCCGAAGCGATCAAATGTTTATGATCTTCGTCCACCGCTTCCAAGATGTTAAAAGCAACCGGATATTCTAAATCGGCCGGATTAAAATAAACAACATCGTTAACACGATCTTTGGGAATAAAATGCATAATTTCCTCGGCTGTATCGCCATGAGGATCGACAAAAGCTACCCCTCGCCCTTTTTTAATATCTTGAATAACCAGATTGCGTAACATAGCTGATTTTCCCATACCGGTTTTGCCGATCAAATACATATGACGTCGGCGATCATCCGGCTTGATCCCGAAAGACTTTTCTTCATTGCGATAGTCCGTCTTGGCAAAAATAGTGACATCTTCCTCCTTGATGCTAGCCATGAATAAGTTTGTAAAGTTTATAAACTATTGGTACCGAAGGTGGGAATCGAACCCACACGAGGGGTGAACCTCAAGGGATTTTAAGTCCCTCGCGTCTGCCAATTCCGCCACTCCGGCTTTGTGTTTACTCTTTTAGTCTCTGTTTGATAAATTTTTTATACTCAACTAAATCTTCCCGACAGGTCTTCCAAATTATTTTCTTATCGATGTTGAAATATTCATGAATTAAAAAATTTCTCATACCGATTATCACCCTAAAATCCATTTCAGAATTTTCTTTCTTAAAGTCTCGACTTAATTTATTGGTAGCTTCACCTATAACAGCTAATTGTCTAATAATTGCATCGTAGACAATCTCGTCATCGTAAAATTTAGCATACTTTTTACCTTTCGAGTATTTTTCCACCTGCTTAATTGCCTCTAGGATGTGCTCTAAATAAAAATTATCGTTTTTCATAGATTTTGCAAGCTTTAGATAAAACTTCTTCTTTTATCCCTTTCTTTAGTCCCTCCTTAGTAACTAAATCCACTTCTTTATCTAAAAACTTTTTCAAACTTAATTTGATTCTAACCAAGTCGAAAAGACCTATTTTAGCACTTTTAGTAAATTCAACTAAAATATCCAAATCGCTTCCTTTGCTCGGTTTCCCATGAGCATAAGAACCGAACAGAGAAACTTTTTTAAAACTTTTTTGATAAGGACTAATCTCTACAGCCTCTTTAATTTTAGCCTTTAAATCCTTGTTGGTCATCTTTGTTGTTAAAAGCTTACTCCGATAGATAATACCTCGTTTTTACGAAATGTAAAGTCTTAGTCGATCTGAATTTCTGGGGCGCCTTCACAGGCGGGAACCTTGTAAAGTTCTTTTTCTTTAATCAATTCCTTGGGCGGACTGCTCTTGCAAGGCGCTTTGCTGGTCACGATTTCTTTAACAATGTTTTCTTCCGCTTGTTTTAGTTGTAAATATTTCGGTTGACCACTGCAAAAACCGTAGTGGTAATCTCCTTGGTTCATATAGCCATTCTTAATAGGATAATCTGTCCAAGCTTTAAAATTGTACTCTAAAATAGAGGTATTTAAATCTCCTCTCGGTTGATTCTCGGTCCAATAACGCGCTAAATGTCCTCTAACTTGACCGCTGGTCTGACCGGAGCCCGATTTATACGTTACTTCCGGTCTGTTTTTCTTACCTTCGTCAAATTCCTTCATGTTCTTATGGCTCTGAGTTGTTTCCAAACTACCTATCTGATTAGCACAGGCAATCGCTTCGATCTGACCTCTAGAAAATCCCCCCATTTTATTCAAACAAAACTGGCCGGAATGTGTTCCCTCGTGAACTAAGAAATGGGCAATATTAATAATTTTATCTTTATGCGTCACATATATACTGCCACAACCGTCGCAAAGCCCTCCTTCCGGATTATCACCAATATGTGCCACGAAACGAAAAATCATTTCGTACCGAAATTGATCGCGGTTGGCAATTCTTTTTAGAGCTTTGAGGATGGCTTGACGAGAACCATCACCGTTATTCCAGTCACCAGGGTCTAAATCAGATGTTCCTCCTTGATCTTTATTAATCTTATCCATTCCATCGGATATTTTACCAAAATCATCCGTTTTACTACCAGTTGGCGCGTTGCTATTAGACATCGATTTCTGCCAACTGTTAGGATCGACCTGTGTCTTATCCGTCGATTGGTTATTATCAGTTTTACTATTATCGGTCGCCGTTTTTTCCGTGCGATCGCCGCTGTTGGTCGCATTACTTCTATCATTTACTTCAGCCACCAAAACAGCATTCTCCTTGACTTTAGCCGTTAGACCCGACAAAGTTTGCTCAATAAAAGTATTTTTGGGATTTTGCGCCTCCAAACTATCCACTGTCTGAGTTAAAGCGGCGATCGCCTGATCGATTTTTTGCGGGTTGCTTTTGAGATCTGAAAAATTTTGAACGTCTGACAAACCCATTTTAGCTAAATCACCCGATTTCCGAAGAGAATCAAAAGTCAAATTGCCAATATAATCGGTTAAATTATTTAAAATTTGCTTTTTCTGACTACTAGTTAGGGTTTGATTATTTTGATCCAAAAGAGACAGATTACTATAGCTAGGGTCGCCAGCTAGAATACCCAGATAAGTCCCTAAATTATCCGAAAGGGCAGTCGTATCTATTTTTAACTGACCATTCGAAGAATAACCGGCCAAAAAAGGAACTAAAACTGTTTCTTCTTTATTAACTGAATTTAATTTCGCTGGAACCGAAAAAACAATTTCCTGATTTTCCGGCAAAGAACTTTTGAGTTGAGTTAAAAAAGAATCAGCCGAAAAATTACTCGTGATAATACCCGCTTTTTCTTGGCTATTAACAAGTGAAGAAAGCTGGGAGTAAGTTTTCAGTGAAGATAAATAGTCGGCTTTTGGTAAATCACTGCCCACTTTTTGAGTTCCTAAATTAACATTTTCACTCTCATCAACGCATTGAAATTGCCACCAAGAACCGGCATTTTGATAACCTACCGCCGAAATAGCTCCTTTGAGAATTAACCAACCGGCCAGAATTAATGCAAAACCGATAAAAGCTTTTTTGGCTGTTCCCTTGGCTTTTTCCATAAAACTTTTCCGGCCAACCGAAAAAATATAGGCAAAGCCGGCTAAAATTAGAAAGGCGATGGCCACCGAAAAGCCAATCAGGATAATATAATTATAAATATTAACGGTGGTGGTCAGCAAACTACAAACACCGCAATCACCGCCTGAGCAAGCCACCAGACTGTCGCTCGCCGCTTGCACTGTTTGAATTAAATTCATTTTTTTGTTTTAATTTTAATTGTCACCCCAAACCTTATTTTGACATCTTAAATTGTTTTAATAATACTAATTATTTTAAATAACGTCTAGCAAACCAGTACTGTCATTACCCGGCCACAATCCCTTGGTCAAGCCAGAGGAGGTAATTCAGTCTATTTAGATTGTATTTTTGTCCCTAGATCGCCCGATTAAGTCGAACGATAACAGCGTTAACCACAGTGTAATAGCAACATAAAAAAAGAACGTAGTCGGGCTACGTTCTTTAAAATTATTCAGTTAACAACTGATTGTCAATGTCTAGGATCTATAACAATTATCGGCGGTCTCGACCTATTTTGCCCACCCGTACGAGCAAACTCCTCTAGCCAATTAATATTATTCATAACCTCACTGAAATCTATAGAATTGCGGGGACACACTTGGCGAGCACATTGGCTAGCATTTTCCACAAACGCCATAATAAAATCAGCATTCCAGTCCGCTCCAACCAACAACATTTTGACCTTGCTGTTGGTATTATTGCGAAGCCAGTTACAATCGAAACACTGCGCTCTTGAAAGTGATACGCTCACAAAAGCTAAGATTAGTACTGTAAGGAGCACTAAAGCCCAAAAAAAACCTCTACTCAACTTTTCTTCCTTAACTTCAAAACGCATTTTAAAGCCCTCCTTTTGTGCGATTTCCGTAGTTGCAATATGCTTTTCATATTTGTAATACGTCCATTATAGTTTCAGAAAAATTCATTTTCGTCAATCTAAAAAGCGATTTTACCCACCCAACTTTATTTCTTTCGCTTCTTTGCATCCTTGTAATTGTTCCTCCTTATAATCTTTATCCGTTAACTGTGGTAAATCGGCGGGTGGTTTGGAAATACATTTAAAAGTATTGGTTCTGTTCATAATTAGCTCGTTGCGACCGTGTTCGTAGTCATTTAATCTCAAAATATAATCTTCTCCACCCTTGGGCCACCCGTAAACCTGAGTGGGACTAACAGGAGCTCCGTAGCCTTTGGCATAGCTAGCTGAAGAAGCGACTGCAGTCGGATTCATATCTCCTCGCGGATCAATGTCTCGATCAACCCAGCGACTGGAATAACCTCGACATTCCAGACGATCAGTCGAGTTATTTCCTCCCGGAATTTCCAAAACTTTTACTTCTTCTTTTTGACCGGGAACTTCTTTAACCCTGCCAACGCCTCCAATCTCATTACTCACCGCTATGTATTCCAAATTTTTATAGCTACTCGACCAACCGTCCAAAGAAAAATCGGCTTGATGAGTTGTCTCGTGAATAATCACTTCATCCAAAGATTTAACCGGTAAACCGAAATTAACATGAATTATTCCTGATTCATTAGAAGCAGTATGTCCGCCGCCACCGGAAGGAATCATTAAACTAACATATTTAAAAATCATTAAATAACGTAATTTATCTTTGGCGTAAATTCTCTTCAGGGCTTCTTTTACTCCTTCGACACCGCCATAAGCCTGTCCGGTGTCGTTATTATTGGGGATCATCCCTTTGCCGCCTCGCTCTCCCGGATTCGGATCGGTAATTTTCGTATTACCACTATTGCCTTTATTGATCCCTTTGCCGGACGAAGCAGCATTTTTACCGGAACCACTGGTCGGATTATTAGCGCCAGTGTTGGAACCGCCGGCAGTTATCGTATTTTTGGGATTAGCAGTTGCTGTGTTTATATTACTATTTTGATTAAAAAGACCGCTGGAATCCATCTCTCCCGAATTATTATTGCTGTTTTGACCATTATACTGATTATTTTTCTGACAATTAGGATCGAAGGAAAGAGAAACCGGTTTGCAAGAATAAGCTAACAATTTGCCTTGCTGACAATCCTGATAACCGGTCGGATAAACCGCCCAATTATTACCGATACATTGATCAACTGGGCATTGTTTGCTTAGCATACCCAAGTCAGAGCAACCACAACCATAATATTGACTAGCTGAATCTTTGTTAATAAATTTCACTTCGGATGGGGAAGTATAGGGACAAAAATCTTGACTGTTAATAACTCCATCACCATCATCATCAGCAACTTTGGTAATGCAACTGCCCTCCGCGTCGGTACAATCATCTTTTTGACACTGGCAAACAGAACTTCCCACCTGAGGAAGTTCATTGCTATATTGTGGCGAATCCCACGAAAGATTGTCTTCCCCGCAAAGATTTGTTTGATTACCACTTTCTTTAAGCACCCAACTACCTCCGCTGTTTTGACATTTTTGCTCTAAATCAGCCAACGGACGGCAGAAAGCATCGATTTGACCAGCAAGATTGCTATCGCATTGACATTTTCCATCAGTCCAAGTGCCTCCGTAATTTTGGCAAACCCACTGTGCTGTCTGATTATTACCGTTTGTATTTTCTTTAGTAACCGCCATAACTTTAGTCATTTTCATAACTTCCGCCGTCAAAACGGCAATAATTTTTTGACTGTCTACTTGCGGATTATTGGGATCGGCCAAACTAGCAATAATTTCAGCTAGATCGGCATTTTTTGGATCTTTCAATAAAGTTTTGGTTCGATCGCCTTGTCCCGTTTGATAATCTTTCAACATTGACCCGATTTGCGCAAAAATAGTCGAGAAATCAGTCCCCGAAGCACTATTTAACACTTGTCCGCTACTGTCAATAATGGATTGATTGTTGGTAAAATTGTTAGTACCTAAATATTGATCTAACAAATCAGCATTAGTCACTTGTTGATTATTGTTTGATTGTTTAGCGCTTTCATTAGCCCATTGATCTTGAATTAAAGTCCAGTATTCACCCGCGTTTTTAAGACTTAGCTCCTCGCCATTATTTTGAACGGAAAAAAGAGGCAGAAAAGTATTTTCTGCAGAATCAGTTGAGCTCACTTGGGCAGGCGCCAAAAAATTCAAAGTTTCCCCATTATTTAAACTTTTTAATTCGGCCAACAAAGCTTCTGTATCGGTCGGACCAGTTATTTTACCTGATTTATCCGGACTCGCTAAAAAAGCTTTTACGCTGGAAAAAGTTTTTAATTTTTCGTAAAAAGGCGAAAAATAGGGTAATTTTTCACTCCAAAATTGAGTTGTTTCTTGATTGTCCGAAGAGCAACGAAATTGCCACCAAGAACCGCTATTTTTGGGTCCGAGAGAAATAATTAATGAGTTGGTGACTATCCAACCGGTAATTATAACAGCAAAGCCGATAAGACCGCTTTTGAGTAAATTAGCCGATTGTCTAAAAAGATTCCGATTACCGGCGCTCAAAATATAGTTTAAGCCCGCAATAATAACCGCCAGAATAGCCACCACGGAGCTAACGGCCAAGAAAAAATTATAAGTCGCCGTAATCGTTTCGAATAGCGAGCAAAGATCACAATTAGGACCTTGACAAGTAACGAGACTGGTTTGCTCAGCCGCTTGAGTGATATTAACTATTTTTTCACCAAGATAAGATAGGAACATTATTTTTTTATTTATATGAACGATTTCGTAGGGGCGTATTGCAATACGCCCCTACGATGGGTACTTTATTTCTGCGCTTCTGGTGGCCCCAGTGGAAAATCATCAGGAAGAATGACCATCTCGTTGCCTTTACTCGGATTTACTTCCAAAATAATTTTAGAATTAGTCTGAATATCCGACCAATTAGCCTGTTTTTGCAGATAAATTTGCAGTTCCGGTGTCTCCGCTATTTTCTTTTGGATTTCTTGCATTTTTTGCTCGTTTTCTTTTTGAAGTTGACTATTGTTGGTATTTTGAGGATCAACTTGACTAAGACTCTGTATTTCTTTCGTTATTTCCCCCGCTTTAGTTTGATCAAAATTTGGATTTTTTTCTAGTTTAGTCACCGAAGATACCTCGCTCTTATTAAGATTATAGTGAATATCCGCCGAAGCAAGCTGTTTTATAATTAAATTGTCTCCCGCAATTTTTTCGACTACGCCGGAAATCTGCCGAGGATTAGTACCGATAGATTGAGGCTCACCACTGGTAGAAGGACTGGCGACTGGGTTATTTCCTGTTATTGAGGAATTTTTTTGCGAACTGAGAGGAACAGCTTGAACAGCCGAATTACCTTTATTCTTTTTGATAGCCACAATGATTAAAAATAAAACTAGGATGACTACTAGTAAAGTAACTCCAATTGCTACCATTTTTCGTTTTTCCATTTTTTTTATTTAAAATATTTTTATAAATTTCTCGTTTTTACAATTTTACACAATTTTTAAAAAAATGGAAAAAATATTCATAAAAGACATATTATAATCTCTGTTTTTTAAAATTGGATAACATCTCCCCATGTATAGCGACAACTCGGTTTAGGCTTTTCCAAACAGGCTTTCTGCTGTTTCTGCGTCGTTTTAATTTTTTCCTCTGAAGAAAAATCTTTTCTTTTATTGGAAACGCTTGATTGACCCTTTTCGGAAAGATTAAGTCGATGAACGGCCAGAGTACCGAAAATCTGAGAAGTCTCTATCGAAAAATTTTCTCCTCGACTACCTCGAAAAAAATCTGTTTTATCGGTACTTCTGGTAATAGCAAAATAAGTACCCCGCGCAGAAGGTGGATTATTGCTGAAATAATGAACTTTTTGATTGTCACCCGCCAACAAATAAAGAATTGGACGATAATAGAAAGAGGGCGCCCAAAGAAAAATTCCATCCGGACTTTGACCTTTTTCCAAGTACGAATTTTTGATCCAATCTGCCAAAGCTTTCTCTTGTTCCAACGTAACAGGGTAAGCTTCATCTTGAAACAAAATTTGATCTTCGGGATAGTTGCCTCTATCTTCTTTGACAGCACTTTGAGCAATATCAAAACGATTAACCAAATTAAAAATGTTCGAACCCAAGAGAATAATTACCGCTAAAATAGCGATCCTTTGTCCAAAATTAGAGCGAGAAATTTTTTGAAGAATTAAACCCAAAATAATCCAAAAAGGAACAACCGAAAACAAGAAAAAACGTGGACGTAAAGCAAAAGATAACGAATAAAAAGCCCACCAAGGTACTAAAACCCAAATGGTCAAAAAAATTAACAATTCACCCCGAATAATTTTTTTACGATCAATTTTTTCTTTTTTGACCCGAAGATAATACCCGTTAATTTTCATTTGATGAACTAGCAATTGAACGAAAATCAGGATAATTGAAGCGGAGAAAAGTCCCGCTCCGGCTGTCATAGGTAAGCTTTGACGACATTTATCGTCGCAACGAATATCAAAACCGGCTTTAGTCTTCCAAACTGGAAAATCAACCCCCTGATTACCCGTTAATGAGATAAAAAGACCTTTGGGATAAACCCAAAGATTTTGAATAACTTTTTCCAAAGTGCTATGTTTGGTATCTTTGTTCTCTTTTTTGCCAACAGTAGCAAAAAATTGTTGAGTATTGATACCATGACTCACATATTCGTTCAATATCAAAGGTGTCTGGACAATCAAAAAAAGCAAGCTGAATACTACCAACTCCTTTCCCCAACCCAAAAGATATTTTTGAGCCAGTGGCGGATCAAGAAATCTGGCTTGAAGCCAAAAAATCGCGGCGCTAGCAATTAAAATCACCGGCATCGCCACAAAAGAAACAAAGTGCATTTGAGAAAACAAACCTACTGATAAAGCTAAAATAGCTACCCAAAGGAGCGATCTTTTTCTATTTGCTTCTTTTTTGGCTTCAAAAAAGTTAAGCCAAGCGTAAATTGTTAGCACCGAGAAAAAAGGTAGCATATTAGGATTCCAGCTGAAACGATCGTAAGTAACCAAAAAAGTTGAATTAACAGCTAAAGCCACAATTATTAACGCCCACTTGGTTTGTAAAAATTTACGTAAAGTTAAATAAAAAAGCGGGATCAAAGCTAAATTGGCTAGAATTTCCGGTAAAACAAAGACGGCTGGATGAGTGGAACCAAAAATTTTAGCCGAAAGATAAAGAAAATAATAGTAAGCTGGCCCTAAACGTAAAAAGCTACCGCCAGCTCGCGGTCCCAATAGAGGTAAATCACTCAAACCTTTCTCCGCCACATCTTTAATCAAAAAAGCATCTCTCGATTGATCCAATTGAAAGTGAAGCCAGTCAGTCAGGTGAAATAAACGCAAAAAAAACGCCTCGGCCATCAGGGCAAGAATAACGAGAGCGATAATTTTTTGGCGATACGATAAATGAAACATAATAAATTTTATAATTCTGTCTTGTATTAAATTATCACACAATTTCAATTTTAAAAAAATATTGTTAAACTAATAAAAAAATAACTTTAAAAAATAAATAATGGAACAAGCAAAATTAAACATCGCGGTGCCGATCGAAATTTCAGCTCGCCACATTCATTTATCCCCAGAAGATATTACAATCCTTTTCGGTAAGGATTATCAACTAAAAAGAATAAAAAAACTTTCTCAGGCAGAAGACTTTTCCGCCAAAGAAACGGTTGAAGTCGAAATTAACGAGCAATCTATTAAAAATATCCGAGTCGTCGGACCAGCCAGAGAAAAAACTCAATTAGAAATCACTCTTTCGGATACTTATAAGATAAAAACTGACATCCCGATTCGCTTATCCGGCGATCTTGAAGGGACTTTCGGTTTTCGTATTATCGGTCCAGCGGGAGTGGTTATCAAAGAAGAAGGAGCGATTGTGGCCAAAAGACATCTCCATATTTCACCTGACGAAGCTAAAAAATACGGTTTGGAAAACCAAAAAATAGTCTCTGTCCTTTATGAAGGTATTCGAGAAATTATTTTTCACAATGTAGAGATCAGAATTAAAAACGATTTTCATTTAGCCGTTCATATTGACGTTGACGAGGCTAACGCCTGCGGACTAAAAACGTGTGGGTTGGGAACGATCGTAATGTGATATGGTACAGATAAATCGCGTAACGACAGGTCGCGACCTGTTGTTACAAGAGCAGTTTGTATTTTTTATATATTTGATGTATTTTATTCACGATAATCATAATATTTTTAAACATCCTCTATGTTTTCTCCTGTCGACCCTAAAATATTACCTTCCGATCGCGAAAAAAAAATTCTTCGTTTTTGGAAAAAATATAAGACTTTTGAAAAATCCATCGAAAACCGTCGGGAAGCTAAGACTTACAGCTTTTTTGACGGGCCGCCTTTCATCACCGGAGTACCTCATTTCGGAACCATTTTATCTTCGGTAGCCAAGGATGTTGTTCCTCGCTATTGGACGATGAAAGGTTTTCGCGTTGATCGGCGCTGGGGTTGGGATTGTCACGGACTTCCCGCTGAAAATTTAGTTGAGAAACATTTAAAGATCAAAAGCAAAAGAGAGATCGAAGAGAAAATAGGCATTGAGAAATTTGTCAAAGAATGTTTCCGCGTTACCGAAAAAATTGCTGGTGAATGGGAAGAAATTATCGATCGAATCGGCCGATGGGTCGATTTTAAAAACGCTTACAAGACTATGGATCCGGAATATATGGAGTCGGTTTGGTGGGCTTTTAAGGAACTCTATAACCGAGGTTTAATCTATCAAGATAGTCGAATTTCTCTTTACTGTCCTCGTTGCGCCACCCCTTTAGCTAATTTCGAAATCGCCATGGATTCCAGTTATGAAGACGTGGAAGATATTTCTTCTTTCGTGCGTTTTGCTTTGTTGGAATCAGCTAAGGAAAAATTAAATTTAGCTTTAAACTTGGAAGCTTATTTTGTCGCTTGGACTACAACTCCTTGGACTCTTTTGGCTAACACCGCTTTGGCTGTTAATTCTAATTTGGATTACGTGATCGTCAATCAAAAAGTCGACGGTAAAAGCCAATATTTAATTCTCTCCGCAACCGGTTGGCGAAGAATAAAAGAAAAACACAAACTTAAAGGTCGAATTGTTCGTCGTGTCAAAGGAGTGGAGCTTTTAGGATTAGATTACCAAAAATATCTAGATTTAATCCCAGAAATTATTGGACAAGTTCAAGATCAAAAAAATTTCTCCAAAAAATCTTCGCCCATTCAAGGTTGGAAAACGGTCGCTGGTGATTTTGTCAGCAACGAAGAAGGCAGTGGCATTGTCCATTTAGCTCCCGCCTTTGGCGAAGAAGATTATAATTTGGGAAAAAGCGAAAATTTACCTTTTATCTTAAATGTCGATGAGGAAGGCGCTTTTACAGACGGTAAATTTAAAGGTCGCAAAGTCTGGGAAGCTAATATTGAAATTCTAGCCACTTTAGAAAAACAAGGCTTGGTCCTAGCTAAAGAAAAAATTGTTCACAGTTATCCTTTTTGCCATCGTTGTCACACCAAACTAATTTATAAAATTCAACCGGCGTGGTTTTTACAAATCGATTCTTTGAAAAAAAAGCTAACTGCCACTAATGAAGAAATTAATTGGCATCCGGAATATTTAAAACACGGACGTTTTTTAAAAGGAATCGAATCCGCTCCCGATTGGAATATTTCTCGTAATCGCTACTGGGGAACGGCTATTCCTGTTTGGCAGTGCGAGAAATGTCAAAAAGAAATTGTTGTCGGATCTTACGAAGAGCTTTATCAACTTTCCGGTCAGAGACTGGAAGATTATCATCGACCAAATGTGGACAATATTACTTTCAGTTGCCCCGACTGTGGCGGTTCGATGAAGAGAGTTCCTCAAGTGCTTGATTGTTGGATGGAATCAGGATCGATGCCTTTTGCGGAAAGACATTATCCCTTTGAAAATCAGGAGGATTTCAATCAAAAATTTCCAACTGATTTTGTGGCGGAATATGTTGGTCAAACCAGAGCTTGGTTCTATGTTTTACACGTTTTAGCCACTGCCCTTTTTGATAAACCAGCCTTCAAAAATGTAGTTACTACTGGGGTATTAGCTGGGGAAGACGGCCGTAAAATGTCAAAATCGCTGGGCAATTATTCGGACCCTAAGGAAGTTTTAGATAAATACTCAGCTGACGCTTTACGTTTTTATTTGATGAGTTCCCCCATCATGGAAGGGGAAAATTTGGATCTTTCTATTGATAAAATTGCCGAGATTCAAAAAGGCCTTTTGCGAGCTTGGTGGAACTCTTATTTTTTCTTTGTCACTTATGCTCGTTTGGATAAATGGCAACCAAACAAAGAAGCTCCTTTTCGGTGGAGCGAGCCTCAATCCTTTAAAGAAGCTTGGCAGAAACCCGTTTCTGTCCTTGATCGTTGGCTTCTTTCCGAGTTGCATACTCTAATTCAAGAGATGAACAATTTAATGGATAATTACGCCATTGCCAAAGCTTCTCGTCTAATCCCGCCTTTCATTGACAAACTTTCTAACTGGTATATTCGTCGCAGTCGCAAACGTTTTTGGAAAAGCGAAAATGACCTCGATAAAGGCGAGGCTTATCAAACTCTTTACGAGTCACTTGTTAAAATTAGTCAGGTCAGTGCTCATTTTATGCCTTTTCTAACGGAAGAAATTTATCAAAATATCAATTCGATTGATACTCAGAATGATCCGGGAGCCAATTCTGTTCACCTAACCGATTTTCCAACACCAAATCTGATGCTTCTCGACGAAAAATTGAATCTTGATATGGAAAGAATTAGACAAATTGTCACTCTCGGTTTATCATGTAGAGCTAAAGCCGGTATCAAAGTTCGTCAACCGCTGCAAACTCTTTTGGTGGAAAATAAAGGAGATATTGGTGATGATCTCTGGAATCTGGTTAAAGACGAGATTAACGTAAAAGAAATTGAAGAAAAAGAAAATCTAAAAAAAATTATCACTGAAAATCAATTAGATAAAAAATTCTTTGGTATCACCGAAAAAGAGGAAGCTGTTGCCTTGGATTCTCACATTAGCAAAGACCTGAAGTTGGAAGGAGAAATGAGAGAATTAGTTCGCCAAATTCAAGAAGCTCGAAAGAAAGCCGGCTTTCAAATTGAAGATCGAATTATTCTAGGCCATCTTGGAAAAGAAGAGATTTTCAACCGATTCGGCTATATTATCGGCATTGAAGTCCTAGCCGAAAAAATTCTTAACCAAAAATTACCTAACAAAGAATGTGAGTTTGAATTTAAATTAGGAGATAAAAATGTCAATATTACTCTTTGCAGGATCAAAACACAAGCCTAAAAATTGGATTTTATACTATTTTTGCTAAAAATCGCATGCAAAAAATTCGCCAAAAAGCCGACGGTATTTTAATTATCGCTAATATAGCCCTAGTCGTGGCCGGTCTGGTTTTAATTGCTTCGGCTGGTATTGCTCGCTCTCTTTCTGTATATGGAGAGCCTTATTATTACCTTTCTCACCAGTTTTTTTATGGTTTTATTCCTGGAATGATCGCTTGGTTTTTCTTTCAAAATCTGGATTATAAAATTTGGCAAAAATGGGCTTTTCCTTTTTTTCTCACCACAATTGCTCTTTTAATCATTGTTTTTATTCCTGGCATTGGCTCCACTCTCAAAGGAGCCCAGCGCTGGATTAATTTAGGTGGACTTTCTTTTCAGCCAACCGAGCTTTGCAAACTTTCTTTGATCATTTACCTTTCCGCTTGGTTATCCTCTCATCGCCAAAAAGCTTACGAATCTCTCAGTGGTTTTTTAGGTTTTATTTTGATTATGGGAATCTTGGCCATTTTAATCATGAAACAACCAGATATGGGAACTTTGGGAATTATTTCCATTACGGCTTTTTGGATTTATTTCGCTAGCGGAGCTCGCTTTCGCTACTTATTTTTGATAATTTTTGGCGGAATTTTCGCTTTTTGGACGATGATTCACTTGGCACCTTACCGCGCCGAAAGACTAATGACCTTTCTCGATCCCAGCGCCGATATGCAAGATAAAGGCTATCAAATAAATCAGGCTTTGATCGCTTTAGGATCGGGAGGAATTTACGGTGTGGGTCTTGGCCATAGTCGTCAAAAATTTAATTATTTACCAGAGCCGGTCAACGATTCAATTTTTGCTGTTTTAGGTGAAGAGCTGGGGATGATTGGTTGTGTTTCTCTAATTTTTCTTTTTTTTATTTTAGGTTGGAGAGGTTTCTGGGTAGCCAAAAGAGCTCCCGATATGTTCGGTCGGTTACTGGCTACGGGCATCACTTCTTGGTTTATCTTTCAAGCTTTTATTAATATTTCCGCTATTTCAGCGCTAATTCCTCTAACGGGAGTTCCTCTACCTTTTATCAGCTACGGTGGTTCATCTTTAATTTTTGCCATGGCTGGAATGGGTATTTTATTGAATATTTCAAAACAAAGCAATATTATTCCTAACAAAAAATATTAACGCAGGGGCGTATTGCAATACGCCCCTACAATTTCTTTACAATTTTTATTTTTCCTTTATTATTAAATAGATAATTTATTTCTAACTTCTAAAAGAATAAAATGTATATCGCTATTATAGCCGTTTTAGTTGTTGTAATCTTAGCTATCGGTATCTATAATTCTCTCATAACCCTTAAGAATAAAACCGAGGAAGCTTGGTCCGATATTGATGTTCAATTGAAGCGTCGTTACGATCTGGTTCCTAATTTAGTAGAATCCGTTAAAGGTTATGCCAAACATGAGCAAGGTACTTTTGAAAAGATAACTGAATCGCGCAGTCAAGCTATGCAAGCCAACACACCGGCCGAGAAAGCTAAGGCGGATAATGCGCTTACTGAAACTCTCAAAAGTTTGTTCGCTGTCGCCGAAAATTATCCCGATCTGAAGGCCAATCAAAATTTCTTAGATTTACAAAATCAGCTGTCTCAGTTGGAGGAAACTATCCAACAAGCTCGTCGCTACTATAACGGCAATGTTCGCGATTTCAATATTAAGATTGAAGTTTTTCCCAACAACTTGTTCGTAGGGATATTAGGTTTCAAGAAATTTGAATTTTTTGAAGTTGGGGAAGCCAAAGAGAAAGAAAATGTGAAAGTCGAATTTTAATGTAGGGGCGTGTTGCAAAACGCCCATGTGTCCCGTAAAATAATTTAACCTTTCACGAAAAATTATGTCTCAAGAAAAAAAACCAAGCGAAAATAAAAATCATAATGATCATAATGATAAAGATGTCCAAGAAAACAAAGCCATTGCTTTTTTGAGCTATTTGTCTATTCTTTGCCTCATTCCTCTTTTGGCCGGTAAAGAGAGTAAATTTGCCCAATTTCACAGTAAACAAGGTTTAATTCTTTTTATCGTTTGGATCTTGGCCTCTTGGATTTCCGGCTTTATACCGATAATCGGTTGGTTTTTACTAGCTCCTATTGTAACTATTACCGGTCTAGTTCTCTCTATTATCGGTTTACTCAATGTTGCCCACGGAGAGACCAAGGAACTACCCATTATTGGTGATATTGTCAAAAAATTCAATATCTAGTATCAAAAAAGATTATTTAAACAAGACCCGTTTTCTTTTAAAGAAGCTTAGATAAAATAAATTTATTTGTATTAAAATTTATTTGTATTAAATAATTTTTCAAAAACAAAAATGGAAATAAAAGGCCTTAATCCAACTCCCATTTCCGAAAACCGCAGTAGGTTTGTCCTGATTGCTCTTTTGGCAATCATGGTTCTCTTCTTATTAGTTGTGCTTTACTTTATGAAACAAAAAAACCTGGGGGAAGTTAACATATCTCAAGAAAATCCCGCTAAAAAACAGTACGCGCCTTCTCTTGAAGAATTAACTCGTTTGACCACTGCACCCGAGAATTTAAACATTAAGCCCAGCCCTGAAATGGTTATGGCATCATCGTCTTCCGAAGAAAGTGTTCACGTAAAAGTTGATAAAAATCTAATCGACGCTCTCACTGCCCCTTCCAAAAATTAAATTTTTTATTTTAATTCAATGAAAAAAACCAAAAAGAAAAAATCAAAGATAGTAAACGCCAAGGATATAAAAACGCTATACACAAAGAACGTAGCGTCGTTACGTTCTCACTACGGGATTAAAAAAATTGTTTTATGGAGCGTTCTGTTTTTTCTTTTCGTAGGATTTATTGTGGCCAAAGCTGATTCTTGGCCTTTTACCGGTAAAAGTTTCAGTTGGATCGGTAATAACGTTATTGATACCAATCAAGGAAGGATTGAGCGAGGAGATCCGGTTATTGGTATGGTTAAGATGAACGGTGATAAATATAAAGTGAGCATCGAAGGCACTGGGCCGACCAGAACTGTTACTGGCGCCGCTTGGTTCGGCATTGGTAGTAAAGATGATAAATTTGAAGATTTTTCCGACCAAAACGATCTCCCTTCTCTTGGTTGGATCCTTTTTAATGAAGGAACCCCGAGCAACAATTGTTTCGGAATAGGAGATTGCCACGCCGCTCAATGGAATAAACGCGCCGGAACACCCGACGGCAGTATGGAAGGATATCTCTCCGGTTGGGCTAAGATGAAAATTGGACCGAATGGTGATGGTAGCGCTTATCCTGACACTTGGGTTCATTTTAAAGCTCCTCAGAATTTAACTAATTATTCTTGCTCTGGCAATCATTACTATGTTTGTATGGACACGGCTGGGAGAATGGAGGGTTATGCTTGGTCAGCCGGCACTGACTCCGATACTATAGACGGCAACCCTGGTTTTGGTTGGATTAATTTCAATAAACAGTTTGCGGGTGTTTCACCGGATGCTTACAGCACTCCTCAAATCACTTGTCGCACTATTTTCGATTCCGGCAATAAATGCCAGAAAGATAACGGTTTTACGGGAGAATTTAAATTTAAGGCCGTTTATCAAGGAACCAATGATCCGGGAAATACTTTACGCTGGTTTTGCAAGGATGGCGATACACCCAAAGCTGGAGCTAATGTTAGTTGTACTTATTCGGAAACGGGAACTTACCAACCGAAATTGGAATATTGGAATCTGAGCGATAATAAATGGGAAACATGCTCCAGTGAAGCTAAGGTGACAGTGGTCTCGGAACCGAAATGTCAAGTTTTGGTCAATCCAATCGGTACTAATACTGATGAACTAAGTAATTACAGTTCTCGAACAAGTCTTTCCAAGGGCGACTCCGCTTATGCGATGATCAATAAAGATTGTCTTAACAATGAGTCGGTTTCTTGGAGTTTGACTAATGGACAAAAACTTAGTGGCAGTGGCTCAAACGACACTAAAATCACTGTTGGATCGGTTGATTTAGGTGTAATGACTATTTCGGCTACGGCTAAAGATCAAGCTACTAGCAAAAATTACCCTTGTGATTCAGCTAATATTACCGTCAAAAGTGGCGCCAAAGATCAAGTGAGAATCCGATAAATTATATTTTTTAACAAAATAAAATGCAAAAAACAATCGTGTATGTGGTCATTGGTTTGATTGTTGGTATCACTATTCATACCGTTTCCGCTTGGGTGGAACCTGATCAGATGCCTCCCGGCGGTAACATCGCCGCTCCGCTTAACACCGGTAATACCGGTCAATCAAAAATCGGCGGATTGATTATTGCCCTTGGTGAAGTTAAAGATATTGGTCTGGCTGTTATTAATGGTAAGTCCGGTTTTGGTACTGGTACTCCAACCGAAAGAGTGGATGTTAACGGCAATATTAAACTTAATGGAAGGATTATCGGACTTCAAGCTCCAACCGATGCGAACGACGCGGTTAATAAAGGGTACGTAGACGCATTAGGCAGTGGTGGAGGAGGAACGTATGAAGCCTACAATACCACTAGTTGCGCACCTGGATGGACAGTGGCATATACAGGGTTAACTATTTGGTCTTACGACACCTATTCTGTGGGGTCTGGGCATTGGTGTATGGCAGGATTAAAAGAAGATGACAATTTTGATAATAATCCAAAAACTTTTGTCAGCGGTGGTGCCCATCATCTTAGTTTAGGTACGCCTCCTAATCTTGGATCTAGTTATACAGTTAAAGGAGCTTGGTGGAATGGAACTATTCCCTGTGCGGTTTGTGTAAAATAAAAAATGTAGGCACGTAACATACCACATACAGGTTGAATACAAATGTGTATTTTGCGGGGGCGTATTGCAATACGCCCATCTGGGCGGGGTTATCCCGCCCTTTTTGATTGTTTGAAATTATTCCGATCATTTTCCCAATTGGTGGGGTTGCTTTTAATATATTCTTGGATACGTTCCAAATCAAATTTATCTTGAACAATATGTTCGTAATAATTACGTTGAAAAATTTTTCGACGATCAAAATGTTCGGTTTTTTCGTATATTTGTGTCTCATTAATTTTTTTGGTTACGGTTGATTTGTATCCACGGACAATGGAACCCAAATTATTTTTGGGTGATTGAAACATCGGAGAAAATTGGGTAATAATCGGTGTGGGTACATCCCGTAGGGGCGTATTGCAATACGCCCCTACAATGCGAATTATTACGTGAATATGATTCGGCATAATTATAAAATCACCCAACTTGACATTTGTTCGTATTTTTGGTGTTTTTTGTAATTCGTCGTATGCAATTTTTCCAAATTTATTCAAATACATCTCCCCATTTTTGATTCGACCAAACAAGCACTGCATTTGATAGGTGCAGATGGTGACAAAATACATTCCATTTTGGGAGTAATCATAATCTTTCAATCGTAAAGAATTGCGATAATATTTACCGGAAATAAATGTCATAAAAAATCAAATATTATTTTATGACATCATACCAAATTGAATATTAAATTCTGATAAAAAGAAAATTAAAAAATCCTCAACTATTTTTTAACTGTCAGATAATAACTTTTTTTGTCTAATTCTTTGAGACTAGTCAAAGTATATTTTTGGTCGGGCGATAATTTAGAAGATAATCGGCGCAACGCTACGCCATCAACTTTCATCACCGAAAAAGGATCTTGGTTCCACTGTTTTAAGATATCCGCTACTTTGCCGGCATCATAACGATAAGTTTCTCGCAGGTTGCGTAAAATATTCCCTTGATCGGTAAAAAATTGCCCGATTTTTTCTTGTTCTAAATAAGCAGACAATTCCTTACTGATTTGCATAATTTCTTTTTCCAACTGACTTTTTTGAACTTTCAGAGCAATAAACTTTTCGCTCAATTGTCGAATATCCTGCTCCTGTTTTTTATTTTCCGCTTTTTTAAATTTATGCGACCAGAAAGGACAAATTTTTTGATAATCGCACCAATCGCAAAGAGCGTTCATTCGCGGTTCAAAATTTTTATTTTCGGTAGCTTTTTCTACCTCCGTAATTGCTTTTAAAATATCTTGCTCGATTTGCTTTAAGTTGGCAGGGGTTCGCGTTGTTGAAAGACGTAAACCGTGACGTAAGTAGAAAAGCGATAACTTTATTTTGGTTGTATCCTGAATTTTTTCGAAAAGCGATGGCCACTCTTTGAGAAAAGCTTTGAGATAAATACTGAGTTGTAAATCTTGGTCAATCTCTTTTTGAGGCGGAATCTTACGATTAGTTTTATAATCAATAATTTCAAAACCTTCGGCTATTCGATCGATCCGATCAATTGAACCACCCAATGTATGGTTTTGAATAGGCACTACAAAACGATATTCCAAGGTAATGGCTTTTTTTCGTTCCTCTTTCTCGATAGTTTGAAAATATTTTTGAATAATTTCCAAACCCTCCTGAAAAAGATTTTGACTGACCTCTTCTGGAAAATTTTTTTGCTCCCAATTGCGACTGAAATAGTCCAGAGTTTTTTCCTCGTCAGGCAAGCCTTTGACTGTCGGCGTATGAATAAATTTCATTACGTCGTGAATTGTCGAACCAAAAATCTGCGCCGGCGAAGGAGGCGATTTTATCTTATCGATATGTTGGTATTTGTACTTAAGTGGGCAAAGAGCAAAAGTACTGAGAGCGGAGTAAGAGGAATGCATAAGGAAATAATTTTATAATTTTTAATTTAGAAAAATTGGAAACTCTTCACTTCTCTTCTTTTTTTATCAAATCCAGCAAAAAAACACTGATGACGGCTGTTATTGGAATAGCCAAAATTAAGCCCGAAACACCGCCCATTTGA
The DNA here is from genome assembly GCA_021779255.1 of bacterium. Taxonomy (GTDB): domain Bacteria; phylum Patescibacteriota; class Minisyncoccia; order CAIUEV01; family CAIUEV01; genus JAJYBC01. Next base: position 38,378 of record JAJYBC010000003.1, read on the forward strand.
GCCCCGATTAGCATAGCAATGATCACTGCTACCGGATCAATTCCTACCGCTTTATTCATCACCAAAGGAACCAAAATATGATTTTCTAACTGTTGAATTATCACGTACATAGCCAAAACAATCAATGCCAGAATAGGCCCGACACTGAAAGCCACTGCCACCCCGGCCACCGACGAAAGAATAGGGCCGACATAAGGAATAACCTCAAAAGCAAAAGCTAAGATAGCCAAAAGTAAGGCATAAGGAACCCCTAAAATAGTCAGTCCCAAATAGACTAAAATGCCTACGCTGAAATTCAAAACCATCTGGCCCAAAAGCCAATAGCCCATTTTTTTCTGGATACGCTCCATCAGTAAAGTTGCGTATTCTTGGTGTTTTTCTGGGATAAAAGAACCTAAAAATTTACCCACACTTTTTTTCTGGATACTTAGGTAAAAAGACAAAGAAAAAACAGCCAGAAAACCTAATATGCCACTCAAAAAAGATCCGGCTTGAGAAAAAATATTCCACCAACCGTCATTTAAATTATTACTAAGACTCGTTATTAAATGAGCTTTTTCTTGTTGAAATAATTCTCCACTACCAAAAATATATTGAAATTTTACTTGAAAAGAACTTAATTTACTCAAATAGTTAGGTAAATTTTCCGTTAATTGATTCAACTGACCGCCTACGGCTGGTATCAAGAGGGTTAGAAAATAGATAAAACCGCCTCCGAAAATAATATAAATAATCAAAGTCGCTATGCTTCTGGGCAAATAGAATCTTTCTAAGTAGTCCACTACGGGAGCAATGGCCGAAACGATAATAAAAGCCACAAAAACCATCACCAAAACGTCTCTAATATAGTAAAGAAAAAAGATTCCCAGCAGAATCAGAATGGTACGAAAAATCGTGCCAGAATCAATAGAAATAATGTTGGCGGATTTCTGCGATAATTTCATAAAAAAATTTATCGGATAACCAACGCATTCTAACACAAAAGATTAAAATAATAAAGAAGGAAGGGGCGAGCCGCCCCTCTCCTATCTCTCCGCTTTCCCTAGGATTTCCTTTTTGTCGATCAAACCAAAGCGAGTGGAATCGATAGATCCTTCAACTAAATTGCCCAGAACCAGATAGGCATTTGGTGGTATTTTCCCTTGATAATCTTTAATATAGAGAGCCAACATTTCTTTTTCTTTTTCTCCCAGTTCATACGTTTTTTGTTCACTGTTAACAACAATTTGACCATCAATCTCTATTTGCCATTTTTCTTTGTCATTCTTCAAATCTAATTTATCCCCCGGTATGCCTTTGATTGTTTTTAAAAGAGGATTGTCATTACCAGCATAGGAAAGGGCTATTAGATCTCCTCTCTGAACTTTATGACAATTATAATAACCTTTGAGAATTTTAATGTTAGCATTTTCTTCCACTAGTCCCGTCATGGATTTGCCTCTCACCGTACGAGTTTCCGTTTCAATCGGACAAGAAGACGATTGGTCCACACTTTTTTCAGCTACATTTTTATTAGCAAAAAAATAAAAATAACCCGCCAAAATTATCGCGATCAATAAACAAATTATTCCTGATAACACTGCCTGATTTGATTTTAATTTCATTATCGATTTTATTTTTTAATTACTTGCGCGGACAGATTGATACGGGCGGGTCGGTACGGGCGGGTCGGTACGGGCGGGTCGGTACGGGCGGGTCGCGACCCGCCCCTTCTTACATTTTTATATCCCGCATTCCACATTCAAACAATGATCGCCATCTTTGGTATGAAACAAGACCTGGCCACATTTAGGACATTTTTTATCCATTACCGGTTTGCCTTTGGCAATATATTTGCACTTAGGATATTGATTACAAGCATAAAAAGGACCACGACGTGAACGTTTTTCTACTAATTCGCCTTTACCGCATTCCGGACATTTGATACCCAACTTTTTTTCAAACTTTTTAATAAATTTACATTTAGGATAATTACTGCAACCCATAAAACGACCGAAACGGCTTTGGCGTAAAACTAATGGTGATCCGCATTCCGGACATTTTTCTTGACCAGCTTCCGCTTGCAATTTTTTTTCTTCCTCGTTAGCTTCGGTGTATTTACATTCCGGATAGCCGGAGCAAGCATAAAAATTACCAAATTTACCAAATTTTTCAACCATCACCTTACCGCATTCCGGACAATTACGATCTAAAATTTTTTGAAATTTAGCTACTTCTTTTGTTTTTCGATCCAAATTTTCTTTAAAAGGATCATAAAATTCTCGAATAACCGGTATCCATTTTTTCTTGCCTTGAGCGATTTCATCCAAATCTTTTTCCATTTTAGCCGTAAAAGGGATTTCAACAATATTAGGGAAATGTTCCACTAAAATATCGTTGACAACGCAGCCTATCTCTTCGGGGAATAAACCTCCTCTTTCGTCTTTGGAAACATAGCTTCTTTCTTGAACGGTACTAATCGTTGGAGCGTAAGTGGATGGTCGACCGATACCATTTTCTTCCAAAGTCTTAATGAGTGTTGCTTCGGTATAGCGACCGGGCGGTTCGGTAAATTTTTGTTCTCCCAAAATTTTTTCTTTTTTGACTGTTTCTTGTTGAACTAGCTCGGGTAACAATTCCTCTTTTAAAACTTCCTTACCGAAAATTCGAAAAAAACCGTCAAAAGCGATTTGGGAACCACGCGATTGCAGCTCATAGAATCCTGCGGTAAAATTTACAATAGTGTTGTTAATCTCGGCATTGGCCATTTGAGAAGCAACCGTCCTTTCCCAAATCAAACGGTAAAGCCGGTACTGTTCTCCTGTCAAAGCCTGCTTAATTTTTTCCGGATCTTTTTCCACGTAAGTCGGTCTAATAGCCTCGTGAGCTTCCTGAGCTCCTTTGGCTTTCTGTCGAAAAAATCTTGGCTTATCCGGTAAATATTTTTGACCTAAATTTTGACTAACATATTTTTGAATAGAGCTCACCGCCAAAGAAGAAATATTCAGAGAATCCGTTCGCATATACGTTATTAATCCGACTCGTTTACCATCAACTTTTATACCTTCATAAAGTTGCTGCGCTACTCGCATAGTTCTTTTAGCCGGAAAACCAAAACGACGACCCGCCTCCTGTTGCAAAGTACTGGTGCGAAAAGGCGGGGCAGGGGAACGAAGAGTTTTTTTCTGCTCGATATGACTCACTTTCATCTCCACTTGAGCCAAATCAGCGGTAATTATTTTAATTTCTTCCTCTTTTTTTAAATCCAATCGAGCAATTTTTTTACCTTTAATCTTATTTAGCAAAGCAACATATCCTATTTCGGCCGTTTCCCGATTTAAATTTGCTACATCACCGGCTTTCTGGTTTTTAATGATTTCAACTTTAGTCAGAAAAGTTTTCTTATCTTCTTCTTTCTTTTTCTTATTCCAGACAACTCGAATTTTCCAATATTCTTCCGCCTTGAAATTTTCTCTTTCTCGTTCTCTTTCCACAATTAAACGAACTGCTACCGATTGAACTCGGCCGGCCGAAAGACCTTTTCGCACTTTTTTCCAAAGGAAAGGGGATAGTTGGTAGCCAACTAACCGATCGAGAATACGACGCGCTTGCTGAGCGTCAAAAAGATTTAAGTCAATCTCTCGAGGCTCGATTAAAGCTTTTTTGATGGCCGGTGGAGTAATTTCGTGAAAAGTAATCCTCTTGAAAATTAATTTTTTGTTTTTAGGAGCCAAAAGCTCTTTTAGATGGTATGCAATCGCTTCTCCTTCGCGGTCTTCATCGGTTGCCAGAATAATTTCTTGCGCTTTTTTGCTTTCTCTTTGGAGAATTCTAACATTTTTCGTCGCTTTAGGGGAAATAATATATTCCGGAGTAAAATCAGCCTTAACATCCACGCCTAAACGATCTTGAGGTAAATCACGCACATGGCCGAAAGAAGAAAGAACTTGATATTCTTTTTCTAGAAATCGACCGATGGTTCGCGCTTTAGTAGGGGATTCAACAATAACAAGACGCATAGAAATGAAGATTAATGAATTAACCTAATTATCCTAATAATACTAATTTTTCTAAATAAAGACAATAATTTCTTATAGTCCCTCCTCTTCCAATTCTTCTAATAATTCTCTGGCTCTAGCGCTCATTCGTGCTGGCATTTTGATTCTTACTTTGATAACTTCATCTCCTCTTCCTCTTTCTTCTTCTTCCCCA
>JAJYBC010000034.1 GCA_021779255.1 bacterium
TTCACCTTTTTTATTGGCGCGACCGGTACGACCAATGCGGTGAATATAATCGTCGTAACTGTCAGGCAAATCGAAGTTAATAACGTGCGAGACATCGGAAATATCTAAACCCCTAGCTGCCACGTCGGTGGCTACCAAAATATTGACCCGATCCATTTTAAACAAATTTAACGCCTTCTGTCTTTTATATTGATTTTTATCGCCGTGGATGGATTCAACACGGAAACCTTTGGCAAACAAAGTTTGAGAAAGCTTTTCCACTCCCATCTTAGTGCGTCCGAAAATCAAAACTTTCCGAAATTCGTCTTTATTAAGCAAATTGTGTAAAGTATCCATTTTTTCGGAATAGCCACTAACTTTGACTACGTTTTGTTTAACATTTACAGCTGTTTCGCCTGATTTGACGGAGACTTTAATAGGATCTTTTAGAAAAGTTTGAATAACTTCGGCAATTCGTCCGGAAACGGTAGCGGAGAAAAAAAGCGACTGACGTTCTTGAGGCAGGAGACTGAGCATTTCTTTAATTTCTTCGTAAAAACCAATATCCAGCATTCGATCAACTTCATCTAATACGATATTCCTAAAATCAGATAAATTTAAAACTTTACGTTTAATCAAATCTTTTAAGCGTCCGGGAGTGCCAATCACAAAGTTATGACTGCGTTTAAGACCCCAAATTTGTTTGCCGATATTGGCTCCACCAAAACAAGCTACTGACCAAAGACCGGTACCAAAAGCAAAACCGCGAAATTCATCTTCGATTTGCAGGGCTAATTCACGTGTTGGCGTAATAATTAAAACTTTTTCGGCGCGGTTTTTAACCACTTTGTCTAACAACGGGATTAAAAAAGCAGCTGTTTTACCGGTGCCAGTGTTAGCTACACCGACTAAATCACGACCGGCCAAAATGTGAGGAATGGCTTGATCTTGAATTGGCGTCGGCTCTGTAAAGCCACGATAAGCAATATTTTTCTTCAATTTTTCGTCTACCGCAAAATTCACAAATTGATTTTGAGGAACATATTTTTGCTCTGTTTGATAATTTTTTTCAGCTAATTGACTTTGGCTAATAAAACGAACAATGTCAATTTGGCTCTTTTTAAAACCACCTCTTTTGCCGCCAAAACCCCCTCGGCTAAAACGCGGACGAGAAGAAGCGGAGCCTCCACCGAAAGGACGTCGACGGCCACCGAAGCCAGTATGATTGTAGACAGGTCGCGACCCATCTCTACTGCCAGCAGTTCTAGTTGAACGATTGTGATACGATTTTTGATACATGATTATAGATTACAGATAAAAAATTTCTAATTAACCGGACAAAGATAAATTTCTAACCTTGCCTGCCGGTAGGCAAGGTTCACCTAATTACCTAATTCCTTCTTCGTTGAACTTCAACTACGCGAAACAAGGCCCATCCTCAATAAAACAAAAAAAACATGGATCATCCCTATATCGGTTTTGAGATCAGTATAAAACCGGTCTAGGGAAATAATTAACAGAAACGAGTTTCCAAAAATTCCTAAATCAGTTTTTACACTTTAACTTAACAAATTCAACTTTCTAACCATATATGAAGAAAACAAAAAAAGCAAGGAAAAATATTTCTAATTCACCTAATCACCTGCCATTCGTTGAAAAATGCCACCATTCTGACGGCAAGTTTTTTAATCCTCCGCCTTGTTCCATAATATTTTTCAAAATCGCTCGGTTGCTACTGTTCATCGAAAGTCCATTACCGTTAGAATCGGTTAGGAAAACGTCGGACGCTTGACCAAATTCATGGTTGGATGTTCCCGGACGAGCCACCGGCGCGCCACTTTGATTATTCCACAGCGAAGCTTGCTCGGCATTAGTACGAAAACCACTAGTCAAACCAATACCATAACCATTTTCTTTCGCATAATCACTGGCCGCCTTCAATTTAGCGGCCATCTCCGGTGTAAAATAATCCGTGGCGCTTTTATTTTTATTAAGAAAAGTGCCATCTTCCGCTTTAACCATGCCTTTGGCTTCCGCTTCCGCTTCCTTAGCCGTTTGCGGACGATAATTAGGATCACCAGCCTGTCGAGTGCGCAAGACCTCCTCTTTCTCGTCCAAAGTATTATCCTCGGTTTTACTCGGATCTTTTTTGTCGGCTTCTTTATTTTTTTCTTTTTGATCGATGGTTTTATCTTTACCATCTTTACCTTCAACTTTCGTCCCGTCAGAAGCCTTAACCGCTTCCTTATCGTCTTTTAATTTATCTTTTTGCTCATCCGTCAACTTCTTTTCGCCTTTGGCTTCCTTTTTCTTGTCAATATTTTCCATTATTTTATCCTTCGGTGGAACTTTCACCCGAAAATCTTTACCCGCCACCCCCAATTTACTTTCCCAATTCTTGTCCAGTTCTATTTTGCCCGTACCTTCGTTATATTTAAAAGCTTCTTGCATCGCTTTATCACTCATTACAAAGGGATCGGCCGAAGAGCCATTGCCACTGTCGAACGCTTCTTTCATAGTCATGGCCGGCGTAAAAGGTTGCTGAGACGAAGGCCCGCCCGTATTTGGTTGGCCTGACGGTCCACCCCCCGTATCCGGTTGGCCTTGATTTTGACCACAGTTAGAACAGCCGCCACTATTTGATCCCGAGCCACCGCCTGACCCTGAACCACTACCACCACTGGAACCTCCCGAACTACCCCCAGAACCACCGCCACCTGAGCTAGGTGTCGGACTACCGCTACCAGTATTGCTGCTGATCGGTGCAGTATTTTGCGAACTAGTCTGCCAACAATCTTGACTATATTGTGATTTGGATTGGCAAGAGTATTCCGTTTTAATACCGTCAACGCAAGTATCTCGACCGGCAGGCACATAAGTAACAAAATAAGGACCTTCACAACGACTTTCCGGACAAGTCCGTTGATTTAAATTAACTTGAGAACAAGAACAGCCCGAGTCACCACTCGTTTTATCTTTATTGACTTTTTCTCCCAATTCCGTATTGGGGCATTTGTCATAGCTATCCGCCACTCCGTCACTATCGGCGTCTTGTTTATCAGAAGCGATTAAATTTTTATCCTCTATTGGAATACACTTCTGATTTTGTAAGCAACTGCCTGCCGGACATTGACAACCCGCCAACTCATTTTCCGTTTCGGAGCAAAGAATATTCTCTTTACCGCAAGTCGCTTGTCGAGCTAAACATTCGTTCTGAAAAATAGTCATCGATCCTCCACTGTCAGCACAACTGGTTTCGTTAAAAGTCGCTTTTTCCTCTTGATTTTTGCCGTTATAAACGTAGATTTTTTTGCCTTGGTCTTTCTCGGCCGAAAGTATTTTGACCACTTGATCAAAAACTTGTAAACCACCGGTGCGATCACCGTCGCTACTTTCACCGATAATCTGCGGATCGGCGCCACCAGAAATAACTGTGAGGCCATCAATTTCCCGTCGAATCACCACTTTTTCCTCCGCTGAAAGTCCAACACCTCGATCTCCGCCACTATCGACTAGAAAACCGCCTTGATTATCAATGTAAGCTTGAATTCCTTGTTCGCCCAAAGAATCTTGGCTGGTGATAAAGACGATTTCTTGACCTGGTTCCAGTGCTAAAGCATCCGCGTAAATGTTATTAGCATCCAAAGTTTGTAATTCCAATTCCGTCACTTTTTCCGAGTCTGTTACTGAACTAAAAATACTACTGGCTTTGACAAATTTCAATTTGCGACTGTCTATTTTACCTTTATTCACCTGATTTTTAGACTGATTTAAACCGTTGTCATCAACGCAACTAATTTGAAACCAGTTATTTTTATCCGTTACTCCCATCATTAAATAAGAAGCGTTAATAGCCACAAAAGACATCAGGGAAACGGCAAAACCAGCCACCGCAAAAGTGGCAAATCTTTTAGCTTTTAGTAAAAAAATTCGATTACCAAAACCGAAAATATAGAGTAAACCGGCCAACGTAACTGATAAAACAGCAACGATACTCGCAATCCCCAGCAAGTAGTTAAAAATATTTTGAACAGTCTGTAAAATAGAACAAATGGAACAATCAATTCCCCCACACGTAATTAAACTATCGGGCATTTATTTTTTATTTTAAATATTTGTCACAAACCAGTTTTTTAAAATTGTTTATTTAATAATAAATTAAAATAATATTTATCTCAAAAAATTAAGGTGGACTGAAGCCTTTATTTAAGATTTCTTCCACTTTTACGCGAGTAGTTCCTTGACCCAAAGGCGCTATTTTTCTGAAGGAATCTCTGCTTAAATCAATCAATTTACCCGTACCGGCTTGAGGTCCATAACCTTCCACTCGCACAAAAGTTTGCTTGCCATTTATCTGATTAGTCACCCGAAGCCACGTTCCAGCCGGAAAATCTCGAGAGCTACAAGAGTCGGAATCCGTTGCGTACCAACTGGCTATGCCTGAATCGCTCTGACCGACTCTGAGCTTGGTTCCGATTTTAACAATCTCGGATATCGGTTCTTGCGTAATTTTAGTCTCTAACTTTTCTTTGGAAACAACTCGGCCGTTTTCATAAGTAATTTTATATCTGGTTTCTCTTGTTCCTTTTTCCCCCGTTTGACTCACTTCTTTTTGACCCCAATCAACTTCTTTGTCTTTGACTTCGACTGTTTTAAAATCAATCGGCTCCTCTTCAACTATTTCTTCGGTTTTAATTCTGGTAATTTTTATTTCCAATCCATCTTTCAATCTAGTTAAAATTGGCGGTTCAACAATATCGGCGTGACCAAGAATTATTTTTTCTTCCAGTAAAATATCCTCGACTGTTTTGGCCCAAGAAATTTTTTCTCTAGTTTCTCCATCCACGATAATTTTAACTTGTTTTTGCCGATTAATTACAATATTCATATTGGGTAGAATTTCCCTTTCGTCCTTAGGAAAAATTTCATCTTTTTCCGTTGTTTTAAAATTATTTTCCGCCAAAATTTCCGCTACTTTTTTAGCTTTAGTCTTGACTTGATATTCTAAGCCTTCATCGTTAATCGTTACCGTCTTTTCTTCAGCAAAATTCAAAACTCGCTTCTCTCGAAAAAAAGAAGTTTTCGAAAAAATTATAACGATTAACAAAACAATTTCACCTAGTAAAATAATTTTCGCGATTGTTTTCATGGTTGGAATATTATAGCACAAGAGTTTTGAAAAATTGCCAGATCGTGAAAAACAATGTTAGAATGGTTTCGTGAGGGCATGTTACATGCATCCGCGGTGTATTGCATACACTTGAGATATTTTGCGTATTATGTAATATACGTTCATACACCAAGCGAATAATCTATTCGCCAAATATAAGGAGGGAATATGTTTTCTCAATTTAGGATCAAGAAAAAAAGATTTTTCAAGATCAAAAGTTCTTTTTTAATCGGCTGGAAGCTCGCGCATATCCTTGTCATTGCTTTTACCGTCAAAGGCGTTTACGCTTTTGAAAGCAAAAGTGATCTTATAAGACAAGCGTTAAGGCATAAAGACCAGCTCTCTTGGGAAGTAGAAAATTCTTTGCCTATCAAAAAAGAGTGGGAGAACAAATTAGATAAAGAACTGATTTATCTAGACCCAGAAATCAAAAGTCTCGAGAGCTCAGATCCCTACGCAAAAATCCAAATTGCGTTGGAGCTTTCTCACAAATGGGGCAAAAACCATCCGGACAAAAAAATTGTCGTCATTTCCCTGATTGGAGTGACCGATTCCAGCAACAAAAAGCCCTTGAATGATGATTTTTTTGTTCCGGTTGCCGTTTTGGTCTTTTTTCAACCCAAATAGAATTTTTTAATCGATTCTATTCTAACTGAGGGACAGTAATTTCTGTCCCTTTTTCTATTTGAGAAAATCTTATTTTTACTTTAAAATTAACGAACAATTATTTATATTGACTAACTTTAAATTATTCTTTTATGAAACAATCTTTGCTGTTCGCCAAAACCACCCGAGAAATCACTCACGACGAAATTAGTTTAAACGCTCAATTACTTATTCGCGCCGGTTTTATCAGTAAAATAATGGCGGGGGTTTATGCTTTATCTCCTTTGGGTCTAAAGGTTCTTAAAAAAATTGAAGATATTATTCGTTCAGAAATTAACGCTATTGGTGGTCAAGAAGTTTTGATGCCCGCTCTCCAACCTCAAACTAACTGGGAAAAAACTAAACGCTGGAACACTTACGACGGATTGATTAAACTTGGTTTGAACGAGGAAAAAAATTTGGTTTTAGGACCGACTCATGAAGAAATAATTGCCCCTTGGGCTAAAAAATTTATTTTTTCTTACCAAGATTTGCCTCGTTATGTCTATCAATTTCAAAATAAATTTCGAGGCGAAAAACGAGCTAAGTCCGGCTTATTACGGGGTAGGGAATTCATCATGAAAGATCTTTATTCCTTTCACGAGAGCGAAAAAGATTTGGATCAATATTATGATAAGGTAGCCGAAGCTTACATCCGAATTTTTCGAAAAATGGGTTTGGAAGAAAAAACTTATTTTACTTACGCCAGTGGCGGCACTTTTTCTCAATATTCTCATGAATTTCAAACTTTGACTCCGGCAGGCGAGGATATTATCTATATTTGCGACAAATGTCGGGTGGCCGTCAATCGAGAAATTATCGAAGACCAAAAACATCGTTGCCCTAAGTGTGGTAATCAAGAATTGAGAGAGGAAAAAGCCGTTGAGACGGGCAACATTTTTAAACTTGGAACTAATTATTCTCGACCTTTCGATTTGAATTTTGTTAATCAAAAAGGAATCAAAAAACCGGTAATTATGGGCTGTTATGGCATAGGTTTACAAAGACTAATGGGCACAATTGTAGAAATTTATAATGATGAAAGAGGCATTCTTTGGCCTAAAAAAGTCGCTCCTTTTGATTTACATTTAATAAGTTTAAATAAAAATCAAGAGACTGAAAAAACTTATGCGACACTTAGCCAAGAATTTGATGTTTTGTATGACGATCGCGATTTAAGTATCGGCGAAAAATTAGCCGAAGCTGATTTAATCGGTCTTCCTCTTCGTTTAATCGTTAGCGACCGCTCACTTGAAGCCGGTGGCTATGAGCTGAAAAAACGAGAAGAGAAGGAAAGTCAGATTATCGGAGTTGAAGATTTGATGGAGACGATAGGAAAGATAATTAGGTGAACCTTGCCTACCGGCAGGCAGGTTAGAAATTTATTTTGGTATCGCCCTAATTGCTTCTTTCGCTCCCGGATATTCCGGATTAATTGCTAAAGTTTTTTCCCATTCTTGTTTGGCTTCATCAAACTTTTTAGTATTATAGTAAAGCAGTCCCAGATTAAAATGAACGTCATCATAATTTGGATTAAAAGAAATTTCTTTTAAATATTCTTGTTCCGCCGAAACAAAATCTCCTCGATTGGCATAAATTAGACCTAAATTGCTGTGCACCATTGGCTCCAAATCGTTAAGCGTTGAAGCTTTTTTATAATATTCTTCCGCTTTTTGATACTGTTTATCCAAATGATACATGGCACCTAAATTTTTTTGCGCCAATGGCGAATGAGGTGAATTAACCGCCGCATTTTGCCAAAAAGCGAACTTGTCGGCAAAATTATCTTGGTGATAAAAAGTAATAAAACTAAATAAGATAATCAGGCCTGAACCGACCAACCAAAATAATTTTTTACCGATTCTACTAGACAACATAAATAAACGACTCTGACTCAAAAAAATCAAAAAACCGATCAGAGACAAGTAAAGTCGGTGTTCTAAAAAATCAGCCATGATTAAGGAGTCGGGGCGAATAAAAGAAGGCAAAAGAAAGGCGAGAAACCAGACAATCCCGAGGAGCATTAGGCTTCGATCGCCGGTCCGGTCAATATGATAGGGACAGGTCGCGTACGGACAGGTCGCGACCTGTCCCTGTTCCTGTCCGTACGCGACCTGTCCCTGTTCCTGTTCGCCCCTCCAAAAATATAAAAATGCCAGAATTATTAAAGCTAAAATTCCCCAAAGAAAAGAGGTATCCAAAATATTAGGTAAAACCGATAAATTAAACGGAAAGAAAACTTTGCCCAACATTTGAATCGTCGCCGGCGAATTAGAGAAAATCGCCATAATCATTTCTTTAAACGTTATAGTCAAGGGATTTTGAAGAGCTGCATGTCTCATCGGCCACCAAATAGCCAGAGAAAGAAACCAGCCGACTGTTAGACTAATTAAAAGATTTTGTTTCATCATTTTGTTTTGCCAAAGATAAAGCAAACAAATTACCGGCAGAACTAAAACCGTTTCTTTGGTAAAAAGAGCTAACAGGAAAAAAATAAGCGATAACAAATAAGATCCCGCTTTTTTTTCTCGTACAAAATTCAAGAAAAAAATGAAAGAAGCTAGCGTAAAAATAGCCAGTAACGGATCGTTCCGACCCGGAATCCAAGACACTGCCTGCGTTGAAACCGGATGAACTAGAAAAAGAAAAGTTAAGAATAGAGCTATTTTTTTTGCTACACCCAGTTTTTGCAAAAGCCAGAAAACTAAACTAGTTACAATCAAGTGAAGTATCAGATTGGTTAGATGAAAGATAAAAGGACCCGTACCGCCCAGCCAAACGTCCGTGATAAAAGAAACTGTAAGTAAGGGGCGATAGTAAGCTGCGACACTATGCAAAGTGTAAAAAACATCTTTGTTAAAAGCATCCCAAATATTATGAGGATCTGATAAATAAGATAAATTGCTTAGAATCAGCTCATTGTCATCAAAATAAACAAAATCAAAGAATAACGACTTAAAATAGAGCAAGAAACCAACGAGTATAATCAGCCCATAGAACCAATAATTGTTGCGACCAAACTTCCGCATTAAAAGGCGATATAAATCGTAAAAATCGTAGTAGAGGTTGGTGAGAAAGTTAGTAATCAAAGCTTTATTTTATTATTATAAAGAAAGATAAAGATCTAAACATATTATAAAAAATTTCTAATTCACCTACCGGCAGGCAGGTTAGAAATTAGACAATTAGAAATTTATCTTCTTCCCATAATCCCTTTCCACCAATATCTTCCCGCTAAGACCAATGTTTGCAAACCATATTTTGAACTTCGCCAGAAATTAATACTGGAAGAATCAGGAGAATAACGTACCGGAACTGATATTTCACCAATTCGATAACCTTTTTCAATCACCTGAAAAAGCACTTGGCTATCAAAAATAAAATCATTGGAATTTTTAGCAAAATCAATCTTTTCCAAAACTTCTCTGGTGTACGCTCGCATACCAGTATGCCATTCTGACAAATTATGTCCCGTGGCTAAATTTTCCACGAAAGTCAAAAATCGATTAGCATAATATTTATAAATTGGCATACCACCCGCCAACGTCTCTTTGCGACTTCTAATCCTCGAACCCAGCATTACATCAAAATAACCCTCTTGTATAAAGCTCGCCAAATGTTTAATTAATTTAGGATCATACTGATAGTCGGGATGAATCATTACTACGATATCAGCTCCCGACCGTAAGGCCAAACGATAACAAGTTTTTTGATTAGCCCCATAACCCCGATTTTTACCGTGGCGAGCGATTTTTAATCCTAATGATCGAGCTACTTCCAAAGTTTTGTCACTACTAAAATCGTCAACCAGAATAATTTGATCGACAAGTTCTTTATTTATATCTTCAACTGTTTTACGCAACGTTTTTTCCGCGTTATAAGCTGGTAAGACCACAACGACTTTCGGTTTAGACAATTTCATATTAATTTTATTCTAAAAAACTTTTAACCGTTTTGCCAATTATTCTCTTAACTTCGTCAAGTCACAGTGGCTTTGCGTTCCAAATTTCCCCATCTAACCAGCTTGCCTTTAATGGCGGAAGAAATGACTTTAAGAGCTACATAATACATTAGTTGTCGATAGAAAAAACGTTGTAAAAACATCCAAAGAAGCAAACTCCAATCTTCTTTGCGCTCTAAAATAAAGGCGATAGCCGAAGTCACGAAATCAACAATCAAGAAAAATAAATAAAAATAAATAAGTTTTTTGATGGCAAAAGTGGCTGAATAGTCTAACGGGTGATGGTA
>JAJYBC010000035.1 GCA_021779255.1 bacterium
ATCATCACTTTGTCCCCAATTTGAAAAAAGAATTTCGCCATCCTTTATTCCTCCTTTTTCGAATTTTTAAATAACAAAATTTCTAAATTTGATTTAGAAGTTAATTTAGTACGTATTTTAAAAAAAGTCAATAGCAATCGGACTATTTTTGATTTTTTTTAATTTTTTCACTCACCCAAAAACTACCAAAATATTTGCCTAACATCAAACGGGTCATGGCATCCAAAGCGGGTGGAGCACTCATAAGTAAAGCGACAACTGGGATAAAGAACGACTGAATGGCAAAAGAAATATTTTTCCACCAACTATAGCGTTTAGGCCTTCGAGGAATAATAAAAAAGGATAGAATAGCCGAGGAAATAATACCGATCATCGCTAGACGCATTAAAAGTTGGGTCATTAAAGGTAAATTATGCGCCAATACCATTTCATTAAATTCCGCCCCTCCGACCATCAACGGTAGCCAGCCCATAAAAAGAAGGAGGAAAGAAGTCGTTCCCCAAGAAATTCGCCCTTCCAACATCGTAAAAGTAATACTTATTTTCGACCAAAAAGAAATTTTTGATTCCGGATTGGCAAAAACTCTTAGCAACCGAGGAAAACTTTCGATGCCATAAGCCCAACGACGCAACTGTTTATACTGGTTAATCAAAGTTTTCCAAGTGGTTTCCGCCAAAGTAGCGTCCATAGAAACAGGTAAAAACATAGGCACGGTCTGATATTTTCCGTTATAACGAGCGTAACACTGCCAAAAAATGGCCGAATCTTCGGAGATAATATCATTTTGCCATTTGCCCACGTCCAAAAGAGCCACCAAACTCATAGAGTGAGAAGAAAAAGTAACCAAGCGTTCGTGACGTACACTTTCAATCATATGCCAAAAAGACGTTCCTAAAGAGAGCACCCGAACCACTAAATTAGTATCCCAAATATTATTATTAAACATCGGTAAGGGCTGATAACTGCACTTCGTACGATTAGAATTATTAATATAGTGATAACTTACACAGGCAAAATACTGTTTGTGCGGCCGTGTATCACAATCAAAATTGGAAACGATAACTTGCTCAGTCGCAATTTTTTTCTCTGCTAAAAATTTTATGGCATTATCAAGGGCCCAATTGGCATTACCGCTTTTAGCTTTCATTTCACCCGGCAAATTATCTGGGTGAATAGTTGTCAGAAAACCAAAAAACTGTTGCCCGTATTTTTTCTTCAAAATTTCTTGATTTTCCCAAGCTTTTTCTCCCGCTCTTTTTTCACAGGAAAAAGAAACTATCATTTTATTTTTAGGATAGTTAGAGTCTATCAAACTTTTGATGGTCGGCTCTAAGATTTCTACGCCTTCATTAACGTAGGGTAAGACAATCAAGTGATAAACCGAGTTGAAATCTAGACCAAATTTTTCTCCCAATTTTCGACTTTTTTCAAGCCAATCTATTTTTTGATTACGACGCAATTTACGATAAGCCAAAATAGTTAGCACACTGAGAATTAAAACACGAGTTAACCAAAAAAGATCGTAAAAAATAATAAAAACAGCTGCCAAAATCGGCGCGAAAAAACAAAGAAAAATACCAACAACCAAAGTCCCCCAGCAAAGAGCGCCGGGTAAGATTTCTCCTAAACGCTGAATGCGATAATCCTTGTGATTGTTCGTTAGGTGTCGCGGAAAAGAAACCATAATAAATATTTTATTTAATTTAAAAATCCCCTTTGCGGATTTGGTGCATAGACATCAATTTTTATATAGCAAAAAATATACTCGAGCTATCTTATTAATATTTTTAGCACTGGAGAACAAAAGAAGCAACAAAAAAACTCCAAACACAAAAAGACAGGTCAAAAGCCTGTCTTTTTGCTTATCTAACACATCTAACCAAAAATTGCTAGTCAGGTCCCGTCGAAACATGATGAATCACGTTCCAACGGGACAGAAAAGAAATGAAGTTGTTAACGACCATTAGTATTACTCGGCTGAACGCATTGCTGCGCTTACACCTGTAACCTATCAACCTGATGTTCTCTCAGGAGGTCTAGGCCTGATCTTGAAGTTGGCTTCACACTTAGATGCTTTCAGCGTTTATCCTTTCCCGACTTAGCTACCCAGCGGTGCCACTGGCGTGACAGCTGGTAGACCAGAGGTCAGTCCATCCCGGTCCTCTCGTACTAGGGACAGCTCTTCTCAAGCCTTTGTACGCCCACGGTAGATAGGGACCAACCTGTCTCACGACGGTTTGAACCCAGCTCGCGTACCACTTTAATTGGCGAACAGCCAAACCCTTGGCACCTTCTCCAGCGCCAGGATGTGATGAGCCGACATCGAGGTAGCGAACACCCCCGTCTATTTGGGCTATTGGGGGGTACCACTCTGTTATCCCCGGGGTAACTTTTATCTGCTGAGCTTTGACGCGCCTACACGCAATCATCGGATCACTAAATCCCGCTTTCGCGACTGCGCGGCTTATGGGCCTTGCAGTAAAGCTGGCTTATGCTTTTGCACTATCTCCCGGATTTCCATCCCGGGATAGCCAACCTTTGAACACCTCCGTTACATTTTGGGAGGTGAGCGCCCCACTCAAACTACCCACCAGGCACTGTCCCCAATCCCGATTAGGGATTTAGGTTAGAATCGCACGCGATGCAGGGTGGTATTTCACTGGTGGCTCCGGCTCGCCCAAAAGCGAACCTTCAAAGCCTCCCACCTATACTAAGCAACAAAACACACGATTCAGTACCAAGCTGTAGTAAAGCTCCACGGGGTCTTTCCGTCTAGCCGTGGGTAAACAGCATCTTCACTGCTAGTGCAATTTCGCCGGGCCCCTCCTTGAGACAGTCCCCAAATCGTTACCCCGTTCGTGCAGGTCTGAATTTACCAGACAAGGAATTTCGCTACCTTAGGACCGTTATAGTTACGGCCGACGTCCACTGGCGCTTCGGGAATTGGCTTGCACCGCTTCCGTTAACGTTCCAGTACTGGTCAGGGGTCAGTTCCTATACATCCCCTTGCGGGTTAGCAGGAAACTGTGTTTTTGGTAAACAGTCGCTTGGGGTCTTTAGCTGTGGCCAACGCCTGAGAAGTTGAGAGATAGGGGGAAGAATGTTTTAGTATCTTCCCCGCGAATAAAAGAGTGATTCGAATGAACTAAGTACGAGCAGGTCACGACCTGCCCCTAAATGTACTGATAACAGCCGACTTTGGCTACCTAAAACTAGGCGGCTCGATAAAAAATTTTGAGCCAAATCTTGTTTCTATCAAGAATGCTTTCTTCAATGATCATTATAACTCCCTGCTTCTTAACACTATCTTGAAAGACAATGTTTTTTAGACAGTGAGCCGGCATTTTGTCCTCTTCTAATTCCGCTATTTTTTCCAGAAATTCATCTTTGCCTAAAGCCTTTTTTTTCTTTTTGACTCTTCTTAAGCAAAGCTTGTTATCTGTCCTGATGAGATCGTAAGCGATCTTTTCCATTTCTTCGATCAACTCTATGGTTTCTTTTGATTTCTTTCTCACCTTTTTCCCCTCTTTCTGAGAATTGTTTTTCTCCTTTAGAGGGCCACCTAGATTTGGAAAAATTCGATACTGATGACTAATCTGTTGTCCTACGAAACTCACGAAAGCCTCCTTTTAAAAACAAGTTTGTAAAAATTTAACCCAAAATCACTCTTTTTCACACCATCTCTCAACTCCCCAGGGTCGGCAGGTCTTATTCCGAAGTTACGACCGCTGTTTTGCCGAGTTCCTTAAGGAGGGTTCTCCCGTTCACCTGAGGCTACTCGCCTCGCTCACCTGTGTCGGTTTTAGGTACGGATGCCCACTGCAAACATAGAAGCTTTTCCTGGAAGCTTGCTCATTCCCGTTTGGTCCGCTTGCGCTTTCCTTCCTCTTTGTTCTTGGAATATTGTCTCGCGGATTTGCCTACGAAACTTCCTCAAACATCGAACGCCAATCCAATAAGGCGCGGAAACTACAAAACTTCGTCACTCCCTAGTATAAACAGTTGGCAGGGCTGGAATATTAACCAGCTGTCCATCGGCTACGCCTTTCGGCCTCGTCTTAGGACCGCCTAACCCTGAGCTGATTGACATCGCTCAGGAAACCTTGAGCTTACGGTGTACTGGGATTTCACCGGTATTGTGGCTACTTATGCCGACATTCTCACTTCTTTGCACTCCACTCCAACTCACATTGAAGCTTCAATGCGCAAAGAACGCTCTCCTACCCCCCGCTCTACTTTCAAGCAATATCTTTCTTCATAAAAAATACATGAGCAAAGGCGACTTCGTCTTCGTATGTCTTAAATTAATTGATATTACTTAAAAGTAGGGCGGGGCCGCAGTTTCGGTATTACGCTTAGCCCCGTTATATTTTAGGCGCGAGATTCCGTAGGCTAGTGAGCTATTACGCACTCTTTGAATGAATGGCTGCTTCTAAGCCAACATCCTAGCTGTTTTCGGAATCTCACTTCCTTTTCCACTAAGCGTGCCCTTCAAATCACTGAAGATTCGATGGGCTCTGCCGGCCATATAGACCGGCAAAAAATTTAGGGACCTTAACTGGCGGTCTGGGTTGTTTCCCTTTCGTCCATGAAGCTTAGCCCCCACAGACTGACTCGCAAGACTAATATTCGAGTATTCGGAGTTTGGTTGAATGAACTAGACAAAGTCACGTCCACTCATCCAGTAGCTCTACCTCTCGATAAAAATATCTTACGGCTATCCCAAGAGATATTTCGGAGAGAACCAGCTATTACCGGGCTCGATTGGAATTTCTCCTCTAATCACAGCTCATCCCCGAGTTTTGCACAGCTCGTGGGTTCGGGCCTCCGTATAGTTTTACCCATACTTCACCCTGGCCATGATTAGCTCGCCCGGTTTCGGGTCTATTCCATATAACTAAATCGCCGGTTAAGACTCGCTTTCGCTACGGCTCCCCCCGCTTTACGGGGTTAACCTTGCTATATAGAATAACTCGTCGGCTCGTTCTGCAAAAAGCACGCAGTCACCCCCGTATTTCACTACAGTCCAAGACGGTAAATTTCTAATTCACCTAATTTCTAATTTTCAATTTTAGAAATTCTGTCTTGAACATAGTGAAACACGAGGGCTCCTACTCGTTGTAAGCGTACAGTTTCAGGATCTATTTCACTCCCCTAACAGGGGTTCTTTTCGCCTTTCCCTCACGGTACTAGTTCACTATCGGTTGCAAAGAGTATTTAGCCTTGCCGGAGTAGTACCGGCAGATTCACGCGAAGTTCCACTGGCATCGCGCTACTTAAGAATAGTTAAACTCGAAAATTAGAGTTTTCGCTTACGGGACTTTTACCCTGTATCGTCTGGCTTTCCAGCCAAATTCTGCTAACTCATTTTTCCAGTTTCCTAAAAATAGAACGAATCCTATTTTCAGAAGATAACCATCTTGCAACCCTCAAGGTTTAAAATCACATTCCCTATTCGGAACACAAAATAAATTATGCCCCTCAAGGGAAAATAAAATTTCTCGAGTTTAGGCTTCTCCCCGTTCGCTCGCCGCTACTTAGGGAATGCTTATTAGTTTATTTTCCTCCAGTTACTGAGATGTTTCACTTCGCTGGGTATGCTTCGTTATCCTATGTATTCAGATAACGATAATCCGACATTACTCGGATTGGGTTGCCCCATTCGGAAATCTCCGGATCAAAGCCTGCTGGCGGCTCCCCGAAGCTTATCGCAGCTAACCACGTCCTTCTTCGCCTCTTTGCACCAAGGCATCCACTGTACGCCCTTTCACACGACCACATTTCCGTTAAACAGACGCCCATAAATGGGGCCTGCAAAATCTGACTAGCAATTTCTGATTAGATTATGATGCTTCAACATGTCCATGCTTGGATATATGTTGATGCCAAAGCTGTTTTTCAGCCTTGACCTTTTCAAATTTTTAAAGGACCAAAAAAACAAGCGACAAAAACAAAACTCCTCTTGCTTTTCGCGCCAGGCTTTTTGGTTAACTCGGGAGATTTCAATTTTACCTAGGTAATCTCCAGAGAAAAAGGATTATACATAGAGAAATATAATTAAATATTATTCAGTTTGCGACTGTCACAACTTAACTGTTTTGATTGTCTATATCACTTTTAAACGGTTTTTAAAAATTGTCAAATAATAAAGTTTATCTGGCTTATGAAGATAACTTTACTTGTAATTTCCTCCTAAAATAGGAATTTCAGTTTTACCCCACAAAGTTAGTGCAATCGTAACTTCGCTTTTTAAAGGTATTTTTAGATCCCACCCCGCCAATGCGCAAGATCGATGCATACCTTCGACTAACACAATTTTATTTTGATACACAATCCCAGTTAGCATTGTCTTTTTGGGAAATTTTTTTCTCATGTCAATTATTTTTGGGTGTTCTTTAACCATCGTCAGATTTAAAATATCTTTTAGCTGTCTGGTTTTTTGGCCATCATAAGCTTTTTCCACCCAGGTTTTAGAAGGAACACCATAGAAATAAGGTAAAACTCCAAGAGTATTAGTAATTTGGTATAAAAACCATGGAAGATCATTTGGTTTTAAAGGATTAACATAATCTTCTCGCCATTCATCCCAAGAAGAAAATCCTCGACTTTCCCAATGTTCTTTCCATGATTTTTGCCGAGCTTCTAGTTCTTTCCACTTTTTAAAAATATTTTCCCACGAAATGGGACCGACTAGTTTTAAAGAACCGTATTGTTTTGGAATATTTAACATTTTAGTCTCCTTTAATTTCTTTATTTTCCAAATATTTAAAATTTTTCGGACTTATTATTTTCTTGCCAGTTTTCTGCTCCAGAGCCATTCTGGCGTCTTTAGCTATTTTACCACCTTTTTTGGCTGGAATTTTATTCTCTTCCAGACCTTTAGCTTCTAATGTTTCAGCAATCTGGCGGGTGGACAATTCAGCTAACGCCGTAAAAATCAATTCGGCGTCTGACATATGATCACGCAAATTCTCCGTTTTGAGATTTTTTAAATTTTTATGTTCTTTAACCGATAAATCAGTCCATTCTTCATGGATAATATCCGTTAAAATAGCATACTCATTACCTTTTTTGACTTTATTGTCTTTCCAATAATCTGTCAGTTTATTACGAACTTCTTGCCCCATCATTCGTTGCCCAATCCATTTCTCACTGCGACCCATTTTTCGCCAATAATTTCTTGACCGATTCAGGGCTTTTTCCGGATCAGCAACTTCTTGAATTCGTTCGTAACCGACTTTAGCGAGCCACAGCTTGAATGGTTCAGCATTGGGCGAGGGAACAGACTGGATTAATCTTAATAAAGTTTCTGTATCGGCAACATCAGTGAGATAATACTTCCCATCAGAGGCCATCATTTTCAGTTGGTCACACTTTGTGACCAACTGACTTCCTTCTTTTTTCAAACGACCTTTGAGCGTAGACCAATAGCTTTTAGCTCTTTTAAAATCAGCTTGATTAGTGAGAACAATAATAATATCAATAATGGAAAAATACCAGATTCCCTTGTTTTCATCCCAAACTCGACGGATTCTTTTACCTTTGAATAGCTCAATTTTAGCTTTTTTCATGGTTTTTGAGATTAATTTAATTTATCTTAATCTCATTCTACTACACCAATTATTAAATTCTGATAAAAAGAAAATAAAACAATCCTCAACAAATTTGAAGAGTAGCTTTGGTGGGTGATACAGGACTCGAACCTGTGACCTTTTGCGTGTCGAGCAAACGCTCTACCAACTGAGCTAATCACCCTTTAAATTTTTTAAACACAGACGGGTCGGTACGGGCGGGTCGGTACGGGCGGGTCGCGACCCGCCCCTGTATTATTCTTTTATAAACTTATTTATCTTTTTTCGCAAATAAAAAAGCGGGTTGTTAAATAACATCCCGCTAAATTGAAATATTTTTCCCATATGCATCTAAACTTATACAAACTCTAATTCTACTCTCATGATTTTCTCCTTGGTTACGTTATCGGTGCAATACAACGTAACCACCTTCCCGCCAACTCCTGCTGATGACCGACAACTCTACCTTGAGATTTGTACAAAATTTTGCAAATATTTACTCCTTTTTTTGTAACTTTTTGATCAATAATTTTTTGTTTCTCCATTTCGTCTTCGTCCATTTTTTCCTCGAGATCAATCTCGAGAAAACCTAAGAACCTATCAAAGTAGCCATTGCCGTATCTCTCGATGAACGTCTTTATACTGCGCTCCGTGTCATAGTCACCGGCTTCCACGAGCCAAAGAGTCTTGTCGCTTAACCCTTGTATGGCCGCTGCTACTCTCATAATCTTAATCTCCCTTCTTTCTCCTAAATAACGTCGACAAAATCGACGGTAGACAAACCAAAATAAATTTCAAAGATCTTACTCAAAAAGATTCGAAAGATGAGTATCTAAAATAGATTTTTACTCTTAGGATTTGATTTTGTCAACCAAAAAGGCTATTTTTTATTTTACAGTCCAATAAATTCAGTTTAGCCTAACTCGATATCTAGAAAGGAGGATCAAAAGATGTCGCTACGAAATTTTTTCCGTCAAGTATTTTTTAAAACCCAAAGAGCTGTTCAAAGACAGGTTTTCCAAAGTAAAATAGCCGGTTGCGGTCATAAATTTCTACCAAAAGACGAAATAACCGCTTTGGGCAGAACTATTACAACCGGAGTTCCTCTGGACGAGAACGGTTCCACCCCCTATTGTCACTGCTGTTTAGCAGAAATGGTCGTGCCATGTGCCTGGTGTCATGAGCCGATTTTTATCGGTAATCCTATTACTCTCTACATAATTACAGAAAAAAAATTGAAAAATGAGTATGGATTTTCAGATCAGGAAATGGAACAATACAAGAAAGATGGGGAATTACCGGACGGTTCGATTATTTATAAAGCAAGTAATGGATGGTTAACACTTGTTGGTTGTGGCTACACTGACTGTGCCGATACTGGAGCTGACTATAGCGGAACCTGGATGCCACCGGGAAAAGTTGAACGATTTGCTTCTATGATTGAACTGGGTATGCAAAGTAACGCTAACGCTGTTTTTGCTGAAAATTGTTCTAAACCAGAAACTTTCCAAGTGCTTTAAAGTTTTATTCAACAAACTACCACCTGCTTAACGCTGGTGGTTTTTATATACAAAAAAAGCCCCATATCTTATAGACAGGGGCTCTGAGTTACAAACAAAATTTATTTTTAGACTTTAATTTCTTTCTTTTTTTTGTTTGCAAAGAAGATAATTAAAATTACTTGGCGGGCATCTCGGGTCTAGAACTTTCAGATAATGAGTATTGTAGAGCGTTTTTAGGGTTCGGCCGAGAGCTGGAATTCGAGGAGATTAGGAAATTATTAATATTTGAGGAACAATACACGAAGAAACTTGTTAAAATTGATAAAAAAATATAGACTCCAAAGTCAATAGAGAATCATTTTCTATTACAAATGTTCTTTAACAACAGGGGTGGTACGATGGAGTCGCAAAATAACGATTACAGCTTGATTATCTTAAAACCAGATTTTTTAGAACTCGATCTATTTAATGAATTAGGATGTTTGTTTAAACAGCAAAAACTAAAGGTTATTTGCAAATCGAACATTCTTATGGATCTTGATTTTGTTAAAAAGTTATACCAATGGGAAAGATTGCTTTATCCAATAGAGCTTGCGAGCTATCTTTGTAAAATTTCAATGCCCGTATGGATTATTCAAGGTAAAGATGCTATTATGAAGATGCTCGGTATTAAGCAATCTCTGAGAAAAAAGTATTGCAAGAATCCGTTACAGACATTGATCCATTGCCCTGATACCTATAAAGATTTTATCAGGGAGTTCAAATTACTAAATCATAAAATTGGAGGTATTATGAAAACCAACAATCAAGTAGAAGTAATCGTTTTCAAAGACGAAAAAGAGTCAGGTTTCAAATATTTGATGTTGAAGCGAAATGCAAAAAAGGGGGGTTTTTGGCAACCTATCACTGGCAATGTGGAACTTGGTGAAACTTTTGAACAGGCTG
>JAJYBC010000036.1 GCA_021779255.1 bacterium
TTATGCCTTCTATCTCCTTATAATCACTATCTTTAATTTCACTACGACCTGAACGATAATATTCTCCATCTTTCTTTTTACTTACAGCCATTAGTGTTCCATATGTTTTGATAAATTTTTCAATTTGAGCTTGCCAATCTTTGCGTACTTCTTCGACACTAATCGGCCAGATACGCTTACGGACGGGTTGTGTATGAGCGGGTCGCGACCCGCCCGTACCGACCTGCTCCTCTTTATCTATTATATCATCTCTACCTAGATAATAAACCCACAGAAAATTAAAACCTCGATTTCCTTCCTTATAGAAATAGTTCTTTGTTTCTAAATGCAAGTCCAACTTTACCTTGGCTTTAATTAACTGTTTTTTTTCTTCGTCGCTAAAATGACCATTAACCATGACAGACACTCTATCGATTTTCTTTTTTCGGACTAACTTTAAAATGTTTTCATTGACCAATGTATTTTTACCAAAATCATCAGCCGAAAAGATAATATCCATAATAAGTATTTTTACATTGAAAATTGGAAAAAATTTAAAATTATATTTGACCATTACTTAGATCAAATAGTATAACTGGAACAATTAAATTAATTTTATTTATTTTCTCTTTTCCAGAAATAGACCAGCTTAACCATTTCACTGATCACAAAATAAAAAATAACTAAAATCAAAATTACTGTCAAGGCGTAAAAATTCGGGCTAGCTAGATGAAAAGCTCTTTTACCCCAAATTGTATAAGGCAGAACCAAAGTAATCAAGGTGGTCAAAAGAGAAAGCCAAACCAAAGAACGACTAGGCCACGGATAATTGGAAGTAACTTTTTTAGTTTTATTTACCAAACGATGGAATAAACCACTAAAAACAAAAAACTGCGATCGAATCGAATAAATCAGAATAATCTCCGTCAAAATCCCCTCTAAAAACCAAACAGTTTGCAATAAAGGAATACTGGAATGACGAAACATCCAAAAGATAAACAAATCGGACAGAGAATTGACACAAGCCAAAGAGATGATTAGTCCGACAACTTTATCGAGCTTATAAGCTTTTGGCTTACGTAATTCCACTGCGTCCACTCGGTCGGTGGCCACCGCCACCAGAGGAAAATCGGACAAAAGATTGACTAAGAGAATCTGAACCGGCCACATCGGTACAAAATCGACGAAAAGAGAAATAATGGCAATGGAATAAAAATTACCAAAATTAGCCGAAAGAGTGCATTTAATATACTTATTAATGTTAGCAAAAATATTACGACCTTCCTGAATGCCTTCCACCACCACGTGCAAATCTTTACGCAAAAGGACTATATCCGCCACATTTCTGGCAATATCCGTACTCTCTTGCACTACAATTCCCACATTAGCCAATTTGAGCGCTGGCGCGTCATTGACGCCCTCTCCCAAAAAACCAACTTCTGCTTTTTTTTGCAAAGCACCAATAATTTTTAATTTCATATCGGGAGAAACTCGCGAGAAAAGAGTATGTTTTTCACAAGCCGCAATAAATTTATTACCTCTTAATTTACTCAATTCCAGACCACTGATACTTTCTTCTAGACTATTAATTAAACCCGACTGTTCCGCGATTCTACCAGCTGCCAAAGCGCAATCTCCCGTCAAAATTTTAATTTGAACTCCCAACTGCTTTGCCTTTTTTATTGTGTCTTTAGCAGTATTTTTCAAAGGATCGGAGAAAGAAAGCAATCCCAACAAAATTAAGTTTTTTTCATCTTCTAAAACTAATTTTTCCTTTTTGGAACTTACTTTTCGGTAAGCTACCGCTAAAACTCGATTACCTTTTTGGGCTTCGGCCAAAAAAGCTTGCTCGGATTTTTTAAAAGAAAAATCTTTTTCCGCTTTCGAACAATATTTAGCCACTATTTCCGGCGCTCCTCTCATCACTAAAAATTTTTCCCTTTCTTCATTTTCCAAAAGAGCCAAACTTCTTAAACGAGAATGATCGAAACTAATTTCATCCAAACTACGGCAACGTTTGAAAAAATTTTTTTGATCTTGTGTCGCTTCTTCCCACAAAGCTTTATCGAAAGGACTGGCAATAGAATGAAAATTTTGGCCGACAAAAGAAGCTGCCAATGAAGCGAAATACTCGCATTTGTTCTGATCGGGAGAAATCACCTGCTCCAAAGCCAATTTATTCTCCGTTAAAGTGCCGGTTTTATCCGCGCAAAGAATTTCTATATTGCCCAAATCTTCAATAGAAGAGAGTCTTTTAACTACTACGTGTTTTCTTGCCAAATTAATTGAACCCTTAGAAAGAGCAAAAGTGGCGATAGCCGGCAAAGCTTCCGGCAGAATACTCACTGTGAGAGCAATGCAAAAGATAGAAAAATCCAGCATATTTTCACTTCCTTTCACAAAAAAATTCAAAATAAAAATGGCCGCGATTGTAGCCACCACAATTTTCAAAATAACCCTAGAAAATTGAATCAGGTCTTTTTCGTAAGCACTTTCTCGTTGAACTTGAGCGGTCAATAAATTAATCTCGCCAAAATACGTTTTTTGGCCGGTGGCAATCACCACCCCCCGAGCACTCCCGGAAATCACAGCCGTTTCAGCTAAAACCAAATTTTTCGCTTGAAAAATTTCCGTTACCGGATTTTTAATTTTTTCTCTAATTTTATTTACTGAAACGGATTCACCGCTAAAAGCCGACTCGTCGACCGAGAAATTTTTAACTTCCAAAAGACGCAAATCGGCTGGGGCTAAATCGCCCAATTCCAAAAGAACAATATCCCCCGGAACCAAAAGTTTTTTGTCCAGCAAAATTTTTCGGCCGGAACGTAAAACTTTAATTTTGGTAGGAACGTATTTTTCCAACAGATGAGAGGCTTTTTCCGCTCGATACTCTTGAAAAAAACCAAAGATTAAATTTAAAGCAACAAAACTAATAATGACTAAACTGTCCATTATTTCACCCACAAAAAGAGAGATTACTCCGGCAAAAAATAGCAAATAGAAAAAAGGTGATTTCAACTGACGAAGTAAAAGTACTCCGAAACCATTTTTTTTAATTTGCGTCTGGTTAAGACCAAATTTTTGCAACCGACGGTTAGCTTCTTTTTCTGCCAAACCTAAAGCCGAAGTCTCTAATTTTTCCAAAGTTGCTCGACAATTTTTATTGGCGTAAGAAAAATTCATATAAGCATTTTCAATTTACAATTTAACTATGCTATCTCTGTCGCTCCCATGGCGCCGGCCAAATGACCCAATCGACTAAAAATAATTTTGTTTTGGCGCTGATTTGGAACACGTAAAGCCTTTTTCAAAGTTTTATTCATAGCAACTTGAAAATACTTACGAGCCGAAACGATTCCTCCTCCTAAAACAATAATCTCCGGATCAAAAATATTGATAAGATTAGCAAGGCCTATTCCCAGATTATTTCCGTATTTTTCCAAAATTTTAATTGCTTTTTTATCTCCCTTTCGCGCCAATTCATGAACACTGTAAAAATCTTTTTTGGTCTCTCGACGAAAGAAACGACTGGCAGCCAGATCTTCAAAACTTCTGCCACCCGATTGATCGAGAGTCATATGCCCAATCTCTCCAGCCAAACCATTTTGGCCATAAATCAGTTGGTTGTTTATGGTAAAAGCTCCCCCGATGCCCGTACCGAGCGTTAAGGCCAGAATATTTTTTTCTTTCTTAACTAACCCCCACTTTTTTTCGGCTAGCAAAAAGCAGTGGACATCGTGCTCTATCTTGACGGGAACAGTGGAAAATAGTTTTTGAAAATCTGCAATTTTTCGACTCGTTAGCCAAGGAATATTCGGTGCCAAAAATATTTTTTCTCTTTTTTTGTCTAATAAACCGGCTATCGCGATACCAATTACAGCTATTTCCGGCGATAATTCAGGCAGTTGCTCAAACAAATTATTTTTCAGCTCGACCAAAGCTTCTTGCAATTTAGCAAAATTATTTGGTAACTTAACCACGGCACTAGCTTTTATTTGCCCTTTTTGGATAAGAACCGATTTCACACTAGAACCGCCGATGTCAAAACCGAGGGAATGGGACATAAGATAAATTATTCTAATTAACCTAATTACTCTAAACGATATCGAAATACAATTTTTAATTTTTATGTACGGGCGGGTCGCGACCCACCCCTTCCGTATCAATTTAAAAAATTACGATATCGAACTATTGATAAATTACAAAATTGAAATTTATCTTTGTATCTCTTTCTTCACGTATTCCCAATAAAAATCATCGTTTTGCTTCGTTTTCATCCACCACCACCATTCGGCGCCCCAGAGATGAATTTCCGAAAAACCCACTTGCTTGGCATATTCGATATTGGCGGGCAACTGCTCATGATTCATACTTTTCATTTGTTCTTCCAACGAAATATTATAAAGCAAGTTTGGCCCCCAAGGCTCAGCTTGCAATTCAGAAACAGTAATAGGTCTGTCCGGATAAAACAAACGGACAAAGTTAGCTTTCAGCCAAAAAAAACTTGGCGGTAAAGGATATTTAACATATCCAAAGCGAGAGCTGAAAATAATCCGATACATCGTCGTGCCAAAGATATCCGCTCTCTTGGCCGCTTGAAACCAATACGACAGTTCGCCACTATCGGTAATAATCACTGGGTGATTAGCGTCTATTTTCTTCGTTACCGCAATTTCTTGATCTAAAAAATCACCGCCCCAAAGCGGACATTCACCAAAATTCAAAAATGGCTCATTCTCCACCTGCCAAGCCACTAAATTTTTTTCGTCCTTATATCTTTCTTCCACCGTTTTTAACATTCGCAGAGTAGCTTCTTTTTGTTTGATTTCATCAAATTTATTTACCCATTCCGGCAAGTTACATTCCGGCCAACGTGGTGTTTTCCGACCAACAACTAAAATAAATTTTAAATTATTTTTATTCGCTTGACTAATCATCCAATCATAATCTTCGAAAGAAAATTGATCGGGATTTTTTTCGATATCTTGCCAATAAATCGGCAAACGCAAGACTTCCGGCTTTAAATCTTCTACGATAGCTGAATAATTTTCTCGCCAATCAAGGCCAAGCTGTTCACTAAATATTTTGGAAAAAACTACTCCCCAATGAAAATTACTCGTTACCGTTCCCGTCGGTCGACGTAAAAAATAGAGAGCGATTAGCAATAAAATCAACAAAAAAATCGCCGGCCATTTTAAAACCACCCAAAAAACTTTTTTATTTTTTAAGCGAGACATTTTTTTGATAAAAAATCCTTTTATTTTTTTGATATTCTCTCTTGAAGTTAGTCGAAAAAATCTCTTTTTCATCCAATAAATCAATAGTATAAATGAGAGGTAACTCGCTTAAAACATTTTGAATAAGGGCTCGGCTATATTTTGATCCTTCTTTAAATTCAATGGCTAAGTCGATATCAGAAGTCTTTTTAAAACTATCTTGAGCGCGTGAACCATAAATAAAAACTTTTTTAATTTGAGGAAACCGCTTAAAAGCGCTCTTTAATAATTCTATTTCTTTATTTTTTAAGCCAAATTGCATAATCAAATTTACTTAAGTTTTGTAATTAAATCTTCGAAAGCTGATCGATATTTTTGTTGAATATTTTGGAAAATATTCTCGCTAATTTTTTGGTCATACATATGGGACATTCGGTTACGATCTTCCAACATTTCAATCCAGATATCCCCATTTTTAATTAAATTATTTTCAAAAGCAACTTGAATAGCCTTTTTAGGACTAACCACATCGCTGAATCCTTGATCGGACAAATAATCTTTGAGAGTTTTCCAAGCTAATTCAAAAGTAAATTCAAAGCGTTGTATAACCCCATCTTTTTCCAAATCTACGAAATCGGTTTTTTTTAGAGCCTCTGCTAAACGTTGGTACGCCTGTTGAAAATCAGCTAGCCTTTGTTGCCAACGAGCTTCTTTAATCATATTTTTTAATTAAAACTTATTTTCTGGCTATTCCCACCAGAACCAATCCGACGATAATTAGAATGATCGAAAAGACCTTTTGCAATAGAATTTTATTATTAAACTCTTCATTGAGGATTTTAGGGTAAAATTTAGAGAAAAGCAACACCCAGACAAGCAAAAAAACGTACTGGACTCCTTGGAGCGCATTAATAATCGTGATGCTACCGATGGTAATGGCATAATTTAGAATAGCGAAAGAAAAACCAGAAAGGGACTTGTTAAAAAGAACTAAAGCTCCGGCTTGGATTTTGCTTTGACCAAAACTTTCCCGAATCAGTTGCCGATTTTTAGCGGATATAAGCAATAGAAATGTAGCTAAAAAACTGCCTAGACGTGTCCAAACAAAACCGGCCACAAAATTTTGATGGTTGTAAGTATGTTTTAATAGAATATAATAAATTCCAAAAACCAAAGAAGCCAACAAAGATGTTTTAATAATTTGCCACTCTTTTTGGCGATTTTTTTTGCGTTCTTCTTTGGTCTGATTACCGGTTTCAAAATTCCAAGCGATCAATAAACCTCCTGCCATTAAAAAAAGAAAAGCTAAAAATTGAGAAAATTTTAATCTTTCTCCTAAAAAGAAAAAAGAGAGAACGGAAACGAAAATCGGTGTAAGACCGCCGACCAATGGTCCGACTCGTGAAGCTTCTCCGCTAAAAACAGCTCTATAAAGTAAAAAAAGCGCCACCATAAAAATTGCGCCAACCAAAAGACCTAGTAAAGCTTGCTCCCCGTTAATCCAAAAACGACCAAAAGGCGCAAAAATTATACCGAAAAAACTTAAAATACCCATATAGAAACAATAAACCGCGGGGTGGGGGACCGATTTATTGAGAATGATTTTATCCAACGCCGAATTAAGCGCGATAAGTGAATAAGCAATAATGGCAATGAGAAGATAAGACATGGGGGATATTATTTACAAAATTTCTAGTTCACCGTATAAAAATAAATTTCTATATTCTACCGCGCTTTTTCGAATTGTTCTTTTTTGTGTCCGGTAGTCAATACCTATCAACCCGAAGCGCGGCCAAAATCCCTTGTCCCATTCGAAATTATCGAGTAACGACCAATAAAAATAACCTCGCACATCCACGCCTTTTTGAATAGCTTTTTGCATCCAAAAAATATGCTTCTGAATAAATTCTTTTCTTTGACTGTCATCTTGATCGGCCAGACCGTTTTCCGTAATATAAATCGGTAAATTATATTTTCTCAATCTTTTGAGCAGTTCGTATAAACCGCGTGGATAAATTTCCCATCCCAAATCACTGACTTTTTTATTCTCATGACGCCGAAAGAAAGGGAAGCGAATTCGATCATGAAAATAATATTGCAAAGCTAAAAAGTCGTTTTTACCGGCTGTTCTTTTGTACGCCATTCGCTCAGCCAAACGATAATAAAGCCAAACGGAAAAATTATCGGCCGGGCAGTAACGATAATACGGCTCCATAAAATTCAAATTGTTAGCAAAGCCAATCTGAGATTCCGGATTAACTTTTTTTAAAATATCGTACGCCAGATTATGCGACGCTAATAAATTTTTGTACGCTCGGAAGGCTAAGCGCGGACATTTCTTTTGTGGTGGCCAAATACCCTTTAAGTAAGCATTACCTACTACAACAGTCGGTTCATTGAGCGTGATCCAAAATTTAACTTCGCCGGAAAATTCGGTCGCTATTTTTTGCGTAAATTTGGCAAAATATTGTGGAAAGTCTAAACTAGCGATTCCACCTTTTTCTGCCAACCAGCAGGGAAGCGTCCAATGCCAAATTGTCACAAAGGGCTCCAGCTCTCGCTTTTTAAGCGCCAAAATAACTTGTCGGTAATGTTCGATAGCCTCCTGATTAAATTTACCTTCTTCCGGCTCAATACGCGACCATTCCAACGAAAAACGATGGGCGTTATTACTTTGGGTCTGGTGATCTCTGGTGTTCAAAAGACTTTCTCTGTTCCATTTTGGGTAATTCTAGTTTGCGCCCTGACTATAGCCTTGGGAACCTCGGTTGGAGGTTGGCAGCTCATTCGCACCCTTGGATCAAAATTCTACAAGATTCGGCCAGTACATGGGTTTGCTGCGCAGGCAACATCCGCGGCAGTAATCTTGACCGCATCATTATTGGGCGGCCCCGTGAGCACCACCCAGGTGGTGAGTACTGCAATCATGGGCGTAGGCGCTGCGGAACGTATGAGTAAAGTACGTTGGGGTGTGGCAGGTGATATTGCTTCCGCATGGTTGTTCACCATTCCAGCAACTGCTTTGCTGGCTGCAGGAATCTATTGGCTCATTACAGTTGGTGCTCCAGCCATCATTAAACTATTCTAGGAAGGTTCTGGATGACAACTTCGAAGCAATATGATGTTGCCTTTTGCGGCAATTACACCAAAGATACCATTATTACCCCTGACGGGATCAAACATGTGGACGGGGGCGGCATGAACTATGCCGCTCACGCCGCAAAACAACTGGGTGCTAATCCCGTTGTGGTAACGCGCTTGAACAAAGAGGATGATCGTGTCGTTAAAGCCTTTGAAGCGGCGGGCATTGATTGTTTCCCTGTCTATACCCCCTCTTCCACGCTCATGACCCTTGAATACAAAACGCGTGATGTGGACCAACGCAGCCTTTACGTCAAAGGCACCGCCGGCACCATCACCCCCTCCCAGTTGGATGAAATCAATGCAAAAGCGATCGTAACGAACTCAAGCTTGCGCGGCGAAGTCGAGTTGGAATTCTTCAAAAAGATGCGTGAACGCAAAGGCGTACTGCTTTCCGCGGACGTTCAAGGTTTTATCCGTGTTTTGCGCGGCGAGTCTCTGATGTATGAACCCTGGACCGAAATGGAAGCAGTGCTCAGCCATTTGGATGTCCTCAAGAGCGATGCGGTCGAAGCCGAATACCTGACGGGTGAAAAAGATATTGAAAAAGCGGCGCGTTTCTTTGCCAACCTGGGACCCAAAGAGATCATCCTGACCCACAGCAAAGGGCTGCTCGTCCATGCTGATGGTAAAGACTATCATTATGAGTTCCATGCCGAATCCATGGGCGGACGCAGCGGCCGCGGCGATACCTGTGTGGGCAGCTATATTACCAAACGCCTGACCCTTCCCCCCCGCGAAGCGGGCAAATGGGCGGCTGCGGTAACCAGCCTGAAGGTTGAAAAGCTGGGTGTTTTTGACAGATCCACCTGCCTGGTTGAAGCCTTTATTCAAAAATACTACCGGGATTAACCCAGGTCATTTCATTGTGAAACTTTTTGACAAAGTGGAAACTGCCCGAAAAGAGTATTCCGATCAATGGAACCTGGTCGTCAAAGATTGGAATACTCTCAAATCAACGGATGCCGCCTGGTTGACCTATGCGGCCAATTACTTGTTGTTTACAGCCGGCACCCGCTGGGCCATCGATCCATTCTCGATGTCTACGCGCATTCCGTCCATTCAAGAACCTGATTTTGCCGGTGATCTGAAAAACCTCGAATTTGTAGCGCTTACTCATGCCCACAATGACCATTTGGATCTCAAATTGATCGATTCATTGTCTGATCTCTCCATCAAATGGATCATTCCGCGGCACATGCTTGACAAGGTTCTTGAACACACCCACCTTAAGCGACAAAATGTAAT
>JAJYBC010000037.1 GCA_021779255.1 bacterium
TCTCTCACTAAAATAATCTCTCCTGTTTCCATCGCCACATCGGTGCCTGACCCCAAAGCAATACCCAGATCAGCTTGAGCTAAAGCTGGTGCATCATTAATACCATCGCCGACCATCGCCACTGTTTTACCCATCGTCTGTAAATTCTTAATAGCCTTAGCTTTATCTTGGGGTAAAACTTCCGCTAGAACTGTTTTTATACCCAATTGCTTAGCGATGGCCTTGCCAACTCGACGATTATCTCCCGTAATTATGGCCACCTCCTTCCCTCGTTTTAATAAAGACCGAACGGCTTCATGAGAATGTTCTTTTAAAGTATCCGCTACCGCGAAAATCCCGATCATTTCTCTATCTTCCGCCAAAATCATAGCTGTTTTCCCTTGATTTTCTAAAAAAGTCATCTTATCTTCAATCTCCTCCACTTTAAATTTATTTTCTTGTAAAAGATTACGAGTCCCTAGCAATATCCGATGTCCTTTCAACTCGGCCATAACTCCTCGCCCAGGAATTGCCTGAAATTTTTCAACCGATAAAAAACTTAATTTTTCTTTTTTAGCCTGATTAATGATAGCCTGAGCTAGAGGATGCTCAGAGTTTTTTTCCAAGGAAGCCGCTTTTCGTAAAATTGTTTTACGACTAATATTACTCTTCAGTTTTACGACATCAGTGACACTTGGATTACCCTTGGTTAAAGTGCCTGTTTTATCAAAAACAATCATGTCAACAGCTCTGGCAACCTCGAGCGCTTTACCGTTTTTAATTAAAATACCCCTGCGAGCCGCTAAACCAGTGCCCATCATCACGGCCACCGGTGTGGCTAGACCCAAAACACAAGGACAAGCAATAATTAATACGGCCACAAAAGCTGTCAAGGAAAAGGCTAACGATTGACCGGCTAAAAGCCAAAATAGCAAAGTTAAAACAGCTATACCAATAACAAGAGGTACAAAATAAAGGGCTATTTTATCAGCAATCAATTGAATAGGGGCTTTAGATCCCATAGCCTCCTCTACGATTTTAATAATTTGAGCTAACATTGTTTCTTCCCCCACCCGAGTAGCTCTAAATTGAAAAGTCCCCGTTCCATTGACAGTAGCGCCGATAACTTGATCTCCCTTCTTTTTTTCCACTGGCAAGCTCTCGCCTGTAATCATTTTTTCGTCAACTGCCGAATAACCTTCCAAGACAATTCCGTCAACAGGTATTTTTTCACCCGGCTTAACTAAAATAATATCCCCGATTTTAACCTCAGCAATCGTAATTTTTACTTCCTCCCCTTTTCTCAGAATAGTCGCTTCTGCCGGTTGAAGTCCGATTATTTTTTTCACCGCTTCACTGGTTTTACCTTTAGTTACAGACTCTAAATATTTACCTAGGGAAATAAAAATTAAAATCACGACAACTCCATCAAAATAAAAATAAGCGTGAGTTTCTATTCCCAATAGTCCCAGCAAAATCACAATAATGCTATAAAAATAAGCCACAGCCGTACCGATAAAAATTAAAGAATCCATATTCGGCTTCAAATTTACCAAATTTTTTAGACCGGAAATCCAAATATCGAGGCAGAAAAAAATAACCATTGAAGTCAATCCAAATTGAAGAATAGTATTATAATTTTTAATAAAAGCTGGCAATGGCAAACCGAATATTCCACCTAAGACCATGCAGACGATAGGCAAACCAAATAAGAGAGAGAATAAGAGACGTTTTTTGAGCTTAGCTATTTCGTCTTGTCCTCCGAGCTTGTTAGTGGCTATCTTCATATTATTTGTATCAATAACTGATTTATAGCCTAACATCTCAATTATTTTTTGAATTTGGTCAATTTTAATTTTACTCGGATTAAACTCAATATAAGCTTTTTCAGAAGCAAAATTAACGTTCACCGATTTAATTCCTTTTTCTCGCGCCAAATCGTTTTCGATATTACTAACACAAGAAGCGCAATGCAACCCAATCACTTTTAAAATTATTTTTTGATTCATTTTAATAATCTTATAAATTATTTTTTAATTAATTAACAACTTCAATAACTCCCGAAACCATTCCCATCCAACAACTAAATTTATATTTACCAGTTTTGGAGGGAGTAAATTCTTTAACACTCACTTGACCGTGTACTAAAGAAATTTCTCCCTCAAATAAATTCTGAGCAATAACAGCGCTGGTACAACCGCTTGTTCCTGCGTCTGTAATTTCCCATCTCACCGGAACACCAACTTTTACCTTAAAATAATTTGGTGAATAACCGGAGGATGAAGCCTCCATTTTAAGAACTTGTTTCCCAAGAATAAGAGGTTTTTCATTAAAATTAATATTTTTATTTTTTACTGTGCTAGCCGCCTGCAAAGTAGAATCAACTCTAATATCACTCAAATTAGGCAGATTTAGTATGTTTAATTGAAAATTAATATTATAAAGACTAAAAAAGATGACCAAGAAACCGGCTATTTTAAGAAATCTATCGGAAAAATGAGCTTTCTCGAAAAATTTAACGCTTGATAACCCAATAAACAAAAGTACAGGGGTTGTTCCAACCACGAAAGCTAGCATTATCAAACTTCCCGTTGTGACACTACCAGAAGCCAAAGCCAGCCCTTCCGCCGTCATCGTAAAACCGCAAGGCAGAAAAAAAGTAAAAACTCCCATCAGAAAAGGCATATATTTGCCCTTAAAATTAGATTCTGAGCTAGCAAACTTAATAATAAATTTTGGCATTATAATCTGAAATTTTCGCAAAGCACGCAATCCCAACATCTGAAGAGCTAATGCGATCATCATAATTGAAACTAAAAGAACTAAAATCGCTCCGACTTTCGGAGTAAAATTCAGTTTTTTTCCAATAATTCCCAAAATCGCTCCTAAAAAGCCAAAAGAAATAATCCTACCAAGATTGAAAATCAAATGAGGTCGAATTTTTTGCCAAAAAGAATCATTTTTAGCATACAATTCATTCCATTGTTTAGACATGGAAAGAATTATTCCCCCAGTTAAAGCAGCGCAACCGGATATGCCAGCCAATAAACCAAAAACAAAAAATAACGGCCAAGAGGATTGAGAAGTTACATTGATAAACCTCGATAGACCTAATCGATTTAAACCAATAAAAATTAATATTAAAATCAAACTGATTTTAAAAGACCACCAAAAATTCTTTTTTGAAAAAGTACTTTTTTTTATAGGTCGCTCAAAAAAAATATATTTTTCCGAGCGGAAAAGTTTATTCAGCTCTTCCATCTTTGGTTTCTCTCCCTGATATTTTATAATTGTTTTTCCTTCATTCATTGAAACTTCCACTAATTTGACATTTTTTAATTCGAGCAACTTTTTCTCAACCAAAATTTCGCAAGAGGCGCAATGTAAACCCTGAGTATATAAAATCTGTTTTTTTATTTCTTTTTTCATAAAATTAAATCATTTATTGAATAGCTTGGTAACTCTTAAAATTTCTTTCGTCATCGCCTGTTTTCTTTTTTCATCTTTAGTCTCTAAGGCTCGACGAAAGCAAGTGTTTAAATGACCTTCCATCAAAGTTTGGTGAGCTGATTTCAAAAGCCCCACAATAGCCAAATTTTGTTGCATAATATCAATGCAATATTCATCTTGCTCTACCATTTTAACCACTTTGTCCAACAAACCGCGAGCTTTTTTAAAACCGACCAACGTTTTTTCTTTTGACATTGACTTAAATTAAAGTTTATTTATTATACCACCACCATAGGTATAGGTATATTTTATATATTATCAAGTTGCAATTTTTTTGTCAAATAAAAAAATGTGTTAATATTTTTTCGAAATTAAAAAAATAGTATATTCTAAAATAACGAGAGGGGGCAGGTCGCGACCTGCCCGTACCGACCTGCCCGTACCGACCTGCCCGTACCGATCTGCCCGTGCCGATTTGCCCGTACCGATCTGCCCGTGCCGACCAAAGAATTGTGGTTCCATTTAAAATAATAATTAAAAAGTAAAAAATCCTCATGGAAAAAAAAGATGACAGAGAAAGAGAGCTAGACTCTTTTTTGGAAAGAGCTCAAGAATCCAGGGGCAAACGAGCTGGATTCGATGATTGGGATAATACTCCCAAAAAAAGAAACGCGCCTAGTGGCAACTATTGGAATGCCATTTTGGTAGCGGGTGTTTTAGTAGTGATAGCAGTTCTTTATTTCGCCGCTAAAGAGGTCAAAAATCTCAAGGGAGTCGGCGGAGTCGACAAAATTATTGAGCGAAACAGTTCGGCTTCCAACAATGGAAGTGATTCGCTCAAACTTGACCAAGGGAAATACCAAGCGATTTTCCTCACCAACGGTCAAGTTTACTTCGGTAAAATCAACAGCCACGACGAGTCGTATGTTGAAGTCACCGATATCTACTATCTCCAAGTTAAACCGGTTTTACAACAAGGAGATAATGGTAACAATAACGACAATAAAAATCAGCAACAGCAGCAAACCGAACTTTCCTTGGTCAAGTTAGGTAGTGAATTACACGGACCAATGGATCGAATGTCCATCAATAAAGACCAGATTGTTTTTGTGGAAGATTTGAAAGACGATTCTAAAGTTACCGAGGCTATCCGCAACTACCAAAACGGCAGTAATAAATAATAGA
The DNA here is from genome assembly GCA_021779255.1 of bacterium. Classification (GTDB taxonomy): domain Bacteria; phylum Patescibacteriota; class Minisyncoccia; order CAIUEV01; family CAIUEV01; genus JAJYBC01. The sequence goes on from JAJYBC010000037.1 coordinate 4,615, forward strand.
AAAAATCGAAAAATTGACCAAATAATCAAATTCCAAAATTATGCGTTTTAAAGTTCCTAAAGATGTTGATATCGAAGATCGAATTGTTGGCCCTTTGACCATCAAACAACTGGGCTGGCTGGCTGGAGGAGCTGTAATTTGTATTCTCTTTTGGAAAATATTTGTCTTTCAATTTTTTATCTTTCTATCCTTAGTGGTTATGGGTCTGGCGACTGCTTTTGCTTTCGTCAGGCCCTACAACCAAAGTTTGGTGGCTTTCTGCGGTAGTGTTCTCCTTTTCCTTTCCAAGCCAAAACAATATTTTTGGAAACGTAAAGGAGAAGCCTTCCCAAAAAGTAGAAACTCCCGCCAAAACAATAAAAATTTAGTTCCGTTGGTTCGAAAAGGATTTTCAGCTAAAGAAATAGAGAATTTAGCCGGAACGCTAGACTCAAATAGTAGTAAATAGCCATTAGTCAAATTTAATCAAAATTAATGAGATCCTTTAATCCTCACTCCCATCACACTCCCGGCCGAGCATTAAAGAGGTGGCTTTTCTTTTTGATTTTATTGGGTATCGCCGGAGCTTCACTCTATTGGTTTTTTAAACGTCAAGGAGACGACTTTTTAGTTACCCTAACTGCAACTAAAGGTAGCGTTGAATTTCGTAAAAACGAAAAGGAGAATTGGACAACCGTTGATTCTTTGCCTTTAACATTGGAAAAATCTTCCGAAATCAGAACCCTCAACGATTCTGGAGCCGAGATTCAAATGAAAGATAATGGTATCATTCGACTGGATAATTTTACTCATTTAGTTTTAACCAGTAATCAAGGAGAAATTGACTGGGTTCAAACCGATGGTAATACTCATCATCAACTATTACCCAATTCTCAACGTAAAAATTATAAACTGGCTCTCAGCGAAGGGGAAATTTCCGCTTTTGGAACCGCTTTTGAAGTTAAAAATCGAGACAGCGATACAACCGTTCTCGAATTGGAAGGTACTATAAAAATTAATTTTAAAGATAAAACCGTCCAAGAAGTCAAAGAAGGTGAAAAAATCACTTTAAATCCAGTTGGTCGAAAAATTTCCGAATTAACGGAAGACGATTTGAAAGAAACTTGGACTTTTCAAAATTTAGAAAAAGACCAAAAAGACAATTTAAAGCTGGCTGACAATATTATACAAAAAGCTGGCATTGTCACTTCTTTCACTAACGAAAACGAGAATATAACCGATAGCTCTAATAATCTAAATTCCAATGAGAATCAAACCGTTTTCAACAGTCAAGATGATCAAACAGCTAATAGCAATAGCAACCAAAGCTTAGAAATTAAAGAAAAGACTGAAATTGTTGCCAATACAAACGCTAACAGTTCTGATAAGGCAGATCAAACCAATACCAATGATAATAATACTAACAAAACTCAGACGCCCTCTTCTTCAAATGATTCTTCCACCACCACTTCCGCTTCCAGCGGTGTAACCACTCGTGGACAATGCGAAAATTCAGGTGGGCATTGGTATAGCGCCAATAAAACTTGCAAATGTCCCCCCAGCAACTATTTTGCTAATGGAAAATGCAATAAAAAGTAATAAACTTAAAAAATTACTTGTTCTCTTCTCATTTCTCTTTCTGTCTCTCTTTTTTTGATCACATTTCTTTTATCAATTTTTGTTCTTCCCTTACCCAAGATTAATTCCACTTTTATTTTATTATTTTTGGAATAAATTTTTCGCGGGATTAAAGTTAATCTTTTTTCATTCATTTTCCCTATCAAATAATTGATTTCTTTTCTTTTCAATAAAAGCTTTCTGGTCCGACTAGGTTCTACTTGACCCATAGAATTTCTTGGTTGATAGACAGGAATATCCAAATTTAAAATAAAAATTTCGTTGCCTGTTATAATTCCATAAGACCCTTCTAATTTGCCTCTTTTGTTTCTTAAAGATTTAACTTCTTTGCCCGTTAAGACAATTCCGGCCTCAAATTTATCCAGAATATCAAAATCAAATCCAACTTTGCGATTTTCAATCAAATTTTTCATATTTCTTTGGGAAATAATTTTAGAGCATCTGACCAAGCATTCACGGCAAATTTACCAAAAGGACAAAAAGAAGCTCGTTGCATAGTAAAAATTATATCCTCCAGTTTTTCTTTATCCTCAGGTAAAGTCTTTTTTTTAGCAATTCTTTCAGCCAATAAGTATAGTTGATAAGTCCCTTCCCTGCAAGGAACACATTTTCCGCAAGACTCTCGCCGAAAAAAAGCCGACCAGCTAAGAAGGAGGGTGCTTAAATCAACCGAGTCGTCGACAACTAAAATGGTTCCCGAGCCAATCGAAATTTCATCTTTTCCATAGCCGAGAGGCCGATCCAAGTCTTTTTTAGTGTAGAGATTTCCAGCATCGCCACCAATTTGAATACATTTTATTTTTTTCCCTTTAGTTATTCCTCCTCCGTAATCTTCCAATAATTCTCGCAAAGTGATGCCCATGGGAGCTTCATAAAGACCCGCCCGATTTAAACTGCCATTTAACGAAAATAATTTCAAGCCAAAACTATTTTCACTTCTACCTAATAATCGAAATTTTTGACCTCCTTCTTGAAGAATAAAAGGGACGTTAGCCAAAGTTTCCACATTGTTAACAACTGTGGGCTTTCCAAAAAGACCTTTTTGAGCCGGATAAGGTGGCTTTAATTTTGGTTCTCCCCTTTTACCTTCAATTGAATTGATAAGAGCCGTTTCTTCTCCGCAAACGTAACTGCCCGCCCCTTCAAAAACTTTTATTTTTAAAGAGAAATTACTCCCTTTGATTTTATTTCCCAGCAAACCTTCTCGTTTTAAATCCTGCAGACATTTTCTTAAGATAGCGCTAGTTTCTCGATAATTATTATTGACATAGATAAAACCAACATTAGCTCCGGTAGCCCAAGCCCCGATGATCAAACCTTCCAAAACTAAAAAAGGACTTTTCTCAATGATTAAACGATCTTTATAAGTCCCCGGCTCCGATTCGTCAGCATTACAAATAAAATACGCTCTGACTCTAGAGGTTGTTTCCGAAGAGTTTAAACCAGCCACTTCTTTTTTAACTGAAAGCCATTTCTGACTAGTTGAAAAACCACCCCCACCCCTGCCCTGCAAACCACTTTTTTCAATTTCTCGAATAATTTTATCCGTGGAAAGTTTTCCGGACAAGATCTTCTCTATAAAAGAGAATCCCCCCGCTTGAATATACTCTTTCAAACTCAAATAGCCCCTTTCCGCCCAAGAATCAGTAATAATTTTAGATATTTTTTTTTCCATCTTTGATTTTAAAAATTCAAGAAAACTTTACAGAAGAGAGTTTCCAGATGAGGATAAAAAACAATTGCTCCAATAACTAAAGACCCTGCTGCCGAAACTAAAACTGCTCCCGCCATTAAATCTTTGGCGATCTCGATATATTCATGTTTTTTAGAACTAACTATGTCCAAGGTTCTTTCTAAAACAGTATTAATCAATTCAAGAGTTAACACCCAAAAAATCAGAAGCCAAATCAAAAGTTGTTGAATCGGCCGGAGAGGAAAGACTAGTGACATAATAAAAACGACTATTCCGATAACCGCTTCTGAACGAAAATTTTGCTCTGTTTTCCAAGCGTAAACAATCCCTCTCAAAGCGTACTTGAAACTTCTTTTTATATAGTTTAATTTTTTCATATTTTCAGCATAACACTTATATTTTTTATTTTCAAAAAATCTAACAAGGAAAAACCTGTTAAATTCTATTAAACAGAATCAAATTAATCATTGCGATGGCAAGAGTAATTTGAAAAGCCAAGCTGGCACTAGCCGGAAGTAAAATAAAAGAAGTATAGCGACGAGAAAAAGTAAAAACAATTTCAAGAACTAGATTAAAAAGAAAGACTAGAAAAGCTAGGGCGGGAAAAATTAAAAGTTGAGAACTGTCGCCATAAGCATCAATACCCAAATAAGCATTGTAATGCATAATCATCGGCGAAGGCAATTTAGAACGACCCCAAATGGCTAATCCTAAAACCAAAATATTTATAAGAAAAGAAAGAAGCCAAATCTCTTTAAGATTTTTTGAACTCCAAAAAATTCTTTTAAATTCATTAATAACTGGATAGCCTTCCTTTTTTTGGTAAAGAAAAGCTTTTTTAATTTTTTGAATTTTCAATAACCAGAAAGAGGGAGCGAAATAACAACGGAAAAAATAATAAATTTTAAAAGGAACAGATCGGAA
>JAJYBC010000004.1 GCA_021779255.1 bacterium
AAAGAATAGCTATTGAGGTGGAAGAGTGCCGTCAAATTGGTATTGAAGTTTTACCACCTTCAGTCAATAAAAGTTTCGGTAATTTTACGGTGGTTGATGAAGGACAAAAAACGCTGATTCGTTTTGGGCTTAGAGCCATTAAAAATGTAGGGGAAAATATTGTGGAAGAGATTGTTAAAGAGCGAAAAAGGGGAGGAGAATATAAAAACGTCAGTGAATTTCTTAAACGAATTAATCATAAAGATTTAAATAAAAAATCCCTAGAAAGCTTAATCAAGGCAGGCGCGTTAAAAGATTTTGGTGAAAGAGGACTGCTGATGGCTAATTTAGAGAAATTTTTACAATACCATAAGCAACAAGCTCAAAAAGGAAATGCCGTCCAAGGTTTGTTCGGAGAAGAAGTCGACGGTATTACCCTACTTGAAGCGGAAAAAATACCGGTTGATCAAAAATTAATTTGGGAAAAAGAACTGCTAGGATTATTTATCTCAGGGCACCCTCTGGATGACTTTAAAGACAAATTGGACGAGTTTACAGTCTCTGTCTCAAAATTAACTTTAAAAGACGACCGCAGATCAGTGAGGGTGGCAGGAGTAATTGGAAAAGTAAAAAAGATTCAAACTCGAGCAGGTGATTCAATGGTTTTTGCCGAGATCGAAGATTTTAAAGGAAAAGCGGAGCTTATTATTTTTCCGAGAGTTTTTCAAGAGAATCAAGAATATTGGATTGCGGGATTAAAAATTGTGGCAGAAGGAAAAATTTCCACTAAAGATGAAAGTGTGAAAATTCTAGTTGATAAAGTCTACGAAATAAAAGATTTTATGAAAATGCTAACTGAGAATAAAGTTGATAAAGAATACGAAAGAAAAGTGGAAAAAGGAGAATTTTGGAAAGAAAAGAGGAATTTTTATGCTAACAGAAATAAAGGGCAGCAAGGTTTTTCAGAAAAAAAAACGGAGTTAACGCAAATAGACCCGAGAGAATTGGTCTTGCTTAAAAAACAAATTGCCAAAAACGAAAATAAGCAAAAAGAAATTATAACCAAAGGTAAAATTTTTCTTTTTTTGGACAAAACGATTAATTTTGAAATTATAGTCCCTCGAATTAATATAACTTTGTCTAATTCGGTCAGAGGAGAAATACCGGTAATTTTGAAAATAAAAAATGATGAAAAAAATGCTGAGAAAGAGCTTAGGACAGCCTTTTCTGTAAAATTTACTAACAAATTAAGACAAGAACTTTTCGATATTTTAAGTGAAGAAAGAGTAAAATGGGAGAAAGAATAACCTAAAATTACTTATAAAATTATCTCATGTACTATCGCGCTAGGCGTATTTCTAAATTAGGTCTTAACCTTGGTCAACAAATGAAAAAAAAGTTTCTTTGGCGAGCGATTAAAGCTGGTCAAGCTTCTTCTCTTTATCAAAAATTAAGTCAAGAAATTAAGGAGTTAGGAGGAGCGGAAATGATTTCTTATGCTGATAATATTCTTAAAATTCGTGTTTCTTCCGGTTTGCGAAGGCAAGAAATTAATTTAAGAAAAGAAAAGATTATTTTAGAATTAAATAAGGCTGGGATGGAAACGAAAGAAATAAAGATAGTAATGTAAATAAATTTTCAAAGACCGATAAATAATTAATTGTATTTTTATGCTGTATTTTTTAAGCTTGATTCTCGGTCTGATTATAGGGAGTTTTTTAAATGTGCTTATTTATAGAACGGAGAAAAATCTTAGTTTGGGCGGTCGATCTTTTTGTCCTAGATGTAAAAAACAACTTTTTTGGTACGATAACATACCACTTTTTAGCTATCTTTGGCTTGGGGGCAGATGTCGGTTTTGTCATAAAAAAATCAGTGTCTGGTATCCGATAATAGAGATGACTACAGGCTTAATATTCCTAGAAAGTTTTTTCTTTTTGTTTAATAATTGGTGGAATAATTGGCTGGATCATTATTTTTCTTTAGTAGGGGGGACTATTTTATTGGAAAAAATAGGTTGGGGGATCTCATTATCTGATTTAGACAGTGGACTAAAATTGATGGAAATTATTTTTATTTTTTTAATTTTAGCTATTCTTTTCTCCATCTTCGTTTATGATTTAAAATATATGATGATTCCTGATTATTTCAGTTGGTCGGGTATTGCAATAGTTTTTGTCTATAATTTGATAGCCGATATTCTACTTCTAGTATCAGTTTTTACCCAAAAAAATCAGCTTTTAATTCTTAAAATTAAAGATTTAGCTGACAAACAAGGACAATTGACTGTTGGTAAGGGTGAATCTTTCCTTTCGAGTTTTGGCTTGGCTGAAGAAACTTTTTATGCCAAAATGCTATATTTGAAATCGCTTTTTAGTCAATCTCAAATTTCTGCAATAGTTGGTGGTGGTTATGATAATTTAATTTTTGCTCCAGAAAGGCACCCTTATTTTTCTCTTTTTTGGCAGACCAGAATGGGATCCGGCTTTTTGGCGGGTTTGGTTTTCGCTGGTTTTTTCTTTTTTCTCGTTTGGGTGAGTAAGGAAACTTGGATGGGAAAAGGAGACATAAAATTAGCTTTTTTGCTAGGTTTTTTATTGGGTTTTATTAAATCAATTTTAGCTTTTATGTTAGCCTTTGAATTGGGAGCAATAGTAGGTATTGGTCTGATGGTTTTTGGTCGGGCCAAAATGAAAACAGCCCTTCCTTTGGGGCCGTTTCTGATTCTGGGAGCGGTAGTTACGTTGTTTCTAACGGGATGATATGTTACGCAAAAAGCTTCCATAATATTTTTTGAGTGAAGAAGTCACCCTGCTAGGGGCACACTCAAAAAATATTATGGAAGCTTTTTGCTTTCGAGAAGGTATCTAGGAATAAAAAAAGGAGGAGGTATAAAGACTGACCTTGCGGTTATTCTTCGGTAGCTGTTTTCTCTGTACAGCTGTTATTTTCCTCAGCATTCTCTTCTATTGGTGGATTATCGGCTGAATATTTAATGGGGTCAACGCATTCTTCACCATTGGTAGCAGTCTCCGGGCTACAATAAATGTATTCACATTCAGCTTCACCTTCCTCACAAGAAAGTTTGGCCGGACATTCGTCTTTTTGCGCGTTGCAAAAAGGAATGTTTTTGGCGTTTTTATGAATTAACTTATAATAACTGGTTTGTTCTGCCGGATCTTTAGAGCAAGTGGTATCTTGTTCTGGATCACAAGTGTAAATAAAACAAGCCTCCGTGTAGGGATCACAATCTTGCTCGGCGGAAATAATATAATCTTTGTTGATGATGATCCGCCAAAAAGTTAAAGAAACGGAACCGATGAGAAGTAAAGAAAAAATAATTAAAAACAACTTACTTGCTAGCGGAGAGTGATTAAGCTTATTAATTTTTTGCCGATAAGTTTCTTTAAATGGGATTTTATTATTGATCATTTTTGTTTTTTGAAAAATTACAAAAAGCGACTGACTTGGTTAAAAAAACTAGGATAAACCGATTTTTTTCTTTACATCAGATAATGTTTTAAGGGCTATCTTTTCTACTTTTTTAGTGCCTCGATTTAAAATTTCTTGTAATAATTTCTCGTCTTTAACAATTTTTTGATATTGTTCTTGAATAGGCGATAATTCAGCTATAATAGCCTCTGAGACTTCATTTTTTAAAAAACCGTAACCTTTGTCAGTGAGTAATTTTTCTATTACAGATTGACTTTTGCCGGAAAAAATTTGATAGAGAGTTAACAAATTTTTTATACCGAGTGAAGCTTTTTTGAAAAGCAACTCGTTTTTATTGTCAGTTACGGCTCGCGCTATTTTTCGACGAATAATTTCCGGCCTGTCGGAAAGAAAAATAGCGTGGTCGGCTTTTTGAGAAGCGATACTTTTGCTCATTTTTTGAGTTGGATCGTCTAAGCCCATAATGCGAGCACCTTCTTGGCGGATAAGGGAACGGGGGAGTCTGAAAGTTTGACCAAAGATAGAATTAAATCTTTTGGCAATATCCCGAGCAATTTCCACGTGTTGTTTTTGATCGTCGCCAACTGGGACTAAATCAGTCTGATAGAGTAAAATATCGGCTGCCATTAGAACAGGGTAATTGAGTAATCCGGCGCCAACGCTTTGCCGATTTTTGGCTTTGCTTTTGTATTGAGTCATCTTTTCCAACCAACTAACAGGAGTAATGCAATTAAGAATCCAAGCTAATTCGGTGTGAGCGGGGACTGTCGATTGAACAAAAATAGCTGATTTTTTTGGGTCAAGGCCACAAGCCAAATAAAGCGCCACGGTCTGTTTTATCTGCTTTTTGAAATCGACCGGCTTGATGGCTTCTGGGATAGTAATAGCGTGTAGATCAACGACGCAAAAAATATTGTCGTATAAATCTTGATTTTTGGCCCAAACCTTAAGAGCGCCAATATAATTGCCGATATGTAGATCGCCAGTAGGTTGAATGCCAGAAAAAACTCGTAATTTTGGTTTAGTCATAGCAATAAATGATTATGCGACATTGTCTTTTTTGAGATAATATTATTATAATATAGCAAAATAAAAAATCCAAGAGAGATTAAGGACATGATAAAGACTGGTCAAACAAAAAAGCCTCTCTTTGAGAGGCTTAAAATACTTAAACAATATAAAAGGAGTGATATTTTGCTACCTGTCAACTAATTTAATGCTGAGATTTCGGCCATTGCGGTAATTATTTTGAGCGATGCCAAAATTGGCTATTCTTTCTTCTCCCCAGTAAAAACCGCCACTTCTAGTTGAAATTATCTTCAAATAAAAATCTTTGGAGACAAAAAGATGTCCACCTATGATACCCAAGTTTTTGCCACAACCGGGAGCCCATTCCCAGTTGAAAAGAGCGTTACTTTCAGAGAAATCGGTCTCCAAAGGGGAAAATAAAAGAATTCGAACGGCGTAATGTGTGTAGTTGTGAATATTGATAGTAAATAACTCTTCGCAACCACCGCCATGCCGATTACAACCTTTGTAAGCTCGATTGCGAGCCTTATCGAAGGAACTGTTTGACCCCCATCCAGTAGCTCCCGTAAGGATATTTCCAAAGACTACTCCGTAATGATAACACATCTCAGACCGGTCATTTTCAATAAATTTAGCGATATACTCCAATTTTCCTCTAATTCTATCGCGATTTTCTTGATCATTTTCGGCAATAGCATTTTCTAGCCATAGTCCACCGAAAATTATCACGAGCAGTAAAATTGCCGATAAAAATGTCGCTTTTTTCTTCATTTAACCTTACCTCCCTGGATTGTTAAGTAGCCTGTGGTGCTGTTTTTATCACATTTATATTTTGGTAGCAAATAAAAATTTAATATAAAACAAAAAATCCGCTTTTACACGGATTTTTTGACAGAACTCAACTTAGTACAAGACTCTGGATTATCACCCACTAGCAACATATATTTTTTTGAGAATTTGTCAATAGCGAAATATTAAAGAATCCTCAACATTTTGAAAAAACCAAAAAAACTTTCAGAAACCGGCTAAAACGCTTGACAAAAGCGTTCTTTTCTAGATAATAAAGGGTTGCGATCAAGGAGGGAAATCGCAACCAAAAGCGAAGAAACTTAACAGGGAGAAGTAGATGAATATTATAATCAGAAAAGCGAAAAGAAGTGATTTTGAATGGGTAGAGCAACTTATGCAAGATGCTCTTGAGGCGTATTATGGTGGCGATCATCGAGCACACGCAAAGCGTATCTTCGATGCACATATTGCGGGTGGGATCGATCGTCTAGGTTTTTTTTCTTCGGAACAACAAATGTTTATTGCCGAAGTAGATAATGAATATGCAGGATTAATTCATTTAGTTGGTAAACGTCAATCAACATATAAAATTAGTCCACTTATTGTGATTCCAAAATTCCAAGGCAAGTTTGGTCTGGGGAGTAGGCTACTTGAGTATGCTATAACTTATGCAAAAGAGCGCTTGGCGCGTCAAATCTATTGTACGGTAGCAGAACAGAATGTTGTAGCTTTTCAATTTTTCCTTCGCAAGGGATTTGTTAGAGCTGGAAAATCGGACAGTCATTATAAAGATGGAGTAACAGAAATAATGCTTTACAAGCCTATATACAAAGCAAAAGACATTGTGTCCTTAGACCGATTTCATATTTCTGTGTTGCCATTTGATGAAAAAAACATAGAGATAAAAAAACAGGTCGGTGAGATCTTGCTCGAAAAGTTACAAGGCTCATTCGATGGTATCGATAAAAGCTGGGTAGAGGCTTTATTTGAGGGTTATAGACGAAGAAAGACTTTCGATATTAACACCAAATACAAGCTTATTTTTCTCGCTACTGATAATAGTGGAAAGGTCATTGGCGTGGCAGGTGCAACGCCGAAAAAAGGAAACCCGATCAAAATAATGCCCTTTATAGCAACTAATGAGATTGCATTTGAAGCGTTATTGATTGATATTCCGCACCAATTAGTATCGTATGGCCACAAACTTTATATTCACATAAGTCCAACTGCCAATGAAGTTATCTCTCTCCAACGATTAGGGTGGAAGTTGGATGCAGCTTTGCCATCTGCCTATCATAGTGGTATTATAACTCAACAATGGAGCCTAGATATAGGAGAAAAAACCATGAGAACTATGAGAATCAAAAGAAGGTTTTATGATTTGATTCAAGAAGGCAAGAAGACACTAGAAGTCCGAGTTGGTTATGATACAATTAATCGTATTCAGATCGGTGAATATATTCGTCTAGTGACTCATACGGGAAGTTTTGAAATAAAAGTTAATGATATTAGAAAATATCAAACTTTCGAAGAAATGCTCAAAGTGGAACACTGGAAACAAATTGTACCCGATGCAAGATCACTGAAAGAAGTATTCTCTTTATTCAAACAGATTTATCCTTCACATAAAGAGAAACTTGGTGTAGTCGTGCTTGATTTTGCTCAATCGTAGGAATAATTCAAAAAAAGATTTAGCTAGAGCCCATTTGAAAAATCAAATAGGGCTTTTTTATTTTATTAAATCCAGTTTAATGCCAATTACTCCATAATTTTTTTGGGCATCTTTTGAATAGAATGTTTCAATTTCTTCTATCAATTCTTTTTTTGATTTAGCACCAAAAAGGTCTGGCGAAAAGTCAGAAAATAAATCTTTAAAAGAGGAATATCTGTACAAGGCTCTTATTCTAGTTGTAGTCTTTTTGCTCGAGTCTTCGATACAAGTAAACTCAATTTGATCTCCAACACTAAGTTTCTGTCGTTTTTCATCATATAATCTTGCTTCAATAGTTTTTTCCCCACTGGCAATCTTTTTGAAGGGACTGGTGGCTAATCTCATCTTATAAAAAGACATAATGTTTGTTTTGAGAAAATAAGTTTATGTGATTATATTAAAGACAAAATTTTAAAAAAGTGCAAGAAACCGGCCAAAACGCTTGACAAAAGCGTTCTTTTTTAGATAATAAAGGGTTGCGATCAAGGAGGGAAATCGCAACCAAAAGCGATCTTTGAAATTTTTGTGCCATATTTTTGTGCTATCAAAAAAGGAGGGCGTTTAAGATGAGCGGTCAGTTTCTCAGTTGTCTCAAAGAAGCGCCTCAAAGATTGGTGGCGCAAGCGGTTAATTTGTCGAATTGGATTTATCAATTCAGAACAAGAATCACAAAGGTGCTGGTTTTTTTCGCCATTTATTCTTTGTATTCTTGGGTGATTAACAATCCGGTTTGGCTCTATGTAGTCAATCATTTTGGCTACGTGGAAGGAAATTTAATCATGATGGCCACAGCTTTCCCGCATAATTTCTTTTTGTTGTACGTGTATAACAAGTATCAGAAAGATTTGTTGGAAGCGAAAGCTATCGATAAAGCAAAATCAAGATTGGCTAACTGGGTGGGAAAATACAGTAAATTTTCCCATGGTTTGTCGAGTTTAGCCGAAAAAGATGTTTTTGTTTTTCTTTTTTTCTCAATAGCCGAAGACTCATTTATCACAACCATTATGTTGCGAAAGGGAAGTTTTGAGCCTTTTGAGAAAAGGGATTACCAAATATTTTTGGCCAGCACAGCCTTTAGTTGCTTATACTGGGCTGGACGTAACTTGGTGTTACTGATTGCGCTTAAATATCTGTTTAATTTTTAGGGCGGTTATCAAACGATAATCGCCTTTATTTTTTGCCGAACAAAAAGGCGCATTTTTCGCCGTAACTGGGAATATACACGTCAGATCGTATAATTTCTCGAAACTTTTTTTCCAAGATTTTACGAATAATACTGACCATATCAATGTAATAGCCATTGGTAGTTGAGGCACCGGCTTGAATGCCGATCCAGCCGTCTTCCTTTAAAACTTTATAGGAGTAGAAGATAATTTTTTGAAAGAATCTTTCGAATTCTTTTTTATTACGACGTCCAATGGGCACGTCAGTTAAATCGCAAACAATACCATCGAATTTGTGTTTGATTTCTTTGGAGTGAGCTTTTAAATAAAAATAAGCGTCGCCAATATATAAGTTGACATTGGGCTTGTCGAAAACTTTTTGAGCCAGTGTTTTTTTGCAGGAATTGACTACTTCTACATCCAAGTCAATAACGATAACTTTGGCTTTGGGACTTTGGTGGTTAATTTCCTCGGCCACATAGCCGTCGCCTCCACCCAAAATTAGAATATTTTTATCTTTTTTGTTTAGCAGGCGAAGTATTTCCCGATCGTACAGCTGATGGTCTTTTTCGGAGGTTTGAATAATCTCGTCGATGATCAGACACTTACCAAATTTTTCCGTTTCGATGATCTGGATTTCTTGAAAATCCGATTTTTTCTTTTCTAATTTTTGCTTGATTTTTATTTTTTTTAGCGCACCAGTGCTGTAAATTGGCAGATAAAAATATTTGTCCGAGATCATAAAAGATAAAACAAAAAAATAAATGGCCACTTATGTGACGGTAATTTATTTTAGTACAAAAGAAAAAAACACGCCATGAGGTAGCTGGCAGAAAATTTGAGCGTACTTAACTTATAAAACAAAAAATCCGTTTTTACGCGGATTCTTTGACAGAACTCAACTTAGTACAAGATTCTGAGTTGTACTCTCGAGCTTTTAAATGTCAGCGGTGGACTTCTTCGCTTTACTTTTGAGTAGTTCACTGAAAGCATTGTCAATGTCAATATCGTAATGCGACGCAAGCCCCATAACATTGATAATAAGTTGGGATATCTCCCTGGCAAGAAGCTTTTTATCGGCTTTACGCTCCCAATTTATTTTGTTTCCAATTTGCTCAAAAAGAGCAACTTCTGTTACTACTTCACCCAGCTCTTCTGTGATGGCAGCAAGAATCTCTAAGGGTTTTTGATTTTTAATGCCCATTTTTTTACCTCTAATTAGTGCTTTCGATTGTGCCAATTTTATTTCCATATTTAGACTTTAATAAGTTAATTACACTATATTATAGTATAAACAATCGATTCTGACGAGTCTTTATTTGTATTTTTTGATTTTTAAAAAATAAAAAAGCGCTCATTTTTTCAGAGCGCAATGCTTAAAACATATACGGCACAATCTTTCTCATCAATAGACGTTGTTCATCTGATGGTTTGTGGATAATACCAAAACTACTATACTCGGAATAGTCTAGCCCAGACTCTACTAGTCTCATTACCAAGGGATATTCCATTGCGTTATGCTTATAGCTCTCGTCAAAACCTCCTATATTTGCAATGTCGGAAGTTTTCATAAGCATAAAGTTTCCCCGAGGTAACCGCATCGTTACGTCAAAATGAGGATTTACAAATTGAACAAGATTCATACATTCTTTAATCAAAGCCTTCGATTTTTTATATCCCGGCCAATTGAAAATTTCCTCTTTTCTAGTTAAACTAAGATCCCAATAAGGTCCAATTAAGCTAACTCCGAGTTGTTCGAGTTTTGAGATAGACTTACTTATGCAGCTATGCTCAAAGAAAATTACATCGGAATCAACTTTTAGAAAATATTTGCTTAAAACCATTGCAAGTATTTGGTTCATTGCAATAGTATCATCAAAATTTTCTGAGTTTGAAATTATTGAAAGTTTTTTCTTTGTCTTTAATTGACAAAGATATTCGGAAGTATCATCTTCTGATGCATTATCAACCACAATCAGATCAAACAAAATATCGTTATTAAAGTAATACATGGAATCAATAGCGTCTTGAAGCCATTTGCGTCTATTTCCATGTGTAGACATACCAATAGTTATTGAATTATTCATCCCACTAGTCCTCTTAAAATTCTGACATTTCCATTCCTTCCATTTTCTAACAAGACGGACTGCCTGATTTCAACACAGCCCTTTCTATGCCATGCTTCTCTATAACTTGCTCTAAAACAAATTGAGCGCCTTTAATGTAAGCCAAGCTAAGATCTTTTCCTGATTTACTAATTACTTTGGCTGAGCCATTTAAAACATTTTCTCCGTCTCCACCATAAATTTCACAAGATGGTCTAGGCGTTTTTAGTCCAGCCATAACCTCGGGACAAATGGCTATCGATTGACCCTTTAAAAAAATATTTTAAATTTATTGCTTAATAAAAAACAAAAAATCCGCTTTTGCGCGGATTCTTTGACAGAACTCAACTTAGTACAAGATTCTGGTTCGTCATCCACTTGGAAGTGGATCATTACTTGAGAAATTGTCAAATTTTTGTATTTTATATTTTGGAAAAATATTTTTTAAAGTAGTCATCTTAAAGAAAGAATCAACCATCTTCTCTGTTTCTTTGTAGTCCAATTTTAATTTTTTTGCTTCATTATAAATTAATAAATGAATTAATTCGTGAGTAATAGTCTCATTTGCTTCTTTAATATCTTTATTGGTGGCTGTTCTCAAATCAAGGGTATTGGGATATTGAAATTGTCCCTGTGGTCCGTAGAAAGAAATGTAACAATTGTAGCTGCTTTTTATTTTTAATCCTAGATCTTCTAAAATTTTGAAAAGTAATTTCTCTTTTCCTCTCCACTCCTTTTCTATTTTAGTAGTCATCCCCGCATAAAGATCATAACAATAAATTTTATCAAATTCTTTCGTTATTTCTGCAACAAAAAGTCTTTTTTTGTCTTTGTTTCGTTCATATATTTTAGCGTAGAATTTAGGTAAAAAAATAGGAAAATCATTATCAAGAAACCACTGATATTCTTCATAAAAATTCACCAATCTATTTTTTTCTTTAGCTTTTGAGTATAAAAATTGTATTTTCATACTCAGTATTGTAACCTAAAATAAAGAAAAATAAAAATCGGTCAAGGCTTCATGTGAAATACATTTTTGCCTTGACCGATAAGTTTCAAAAAAAATTTGAATCATTCAATATTAATGCAATAGAGATAACCTCTTTTGATGGATTCTTTATCTTTGGAAAAGTATCTTTGACTAATTGCCCTATTTTTTTTAAGCTTTTTTTCCCTGTCATTTGATTAACAATAAAAGCTCCAACTTCGTTAAAAGTCAAGATTCCTTTACCTTGAAAAAAACCTATAAAATTATCGGTCTCTTGTCTGATTTTAAAACGACAATTTATTTTAGGAATAAAATTTTCGTTCATGACAATCTCCTTTGTTTTTTTGAAATAAACTCGTCTGGAGCGTACAAACCACCATCGTAGCAAGAAGCGGAACACCCACCACCACAGAAGTCGTTGCATTTTCGGCATTTTATCGGCAACCATTTTAGAGATCGAAAGTGAGTTAATCGATTGACCCATATTTCAGTCAAAGGAGTTTCTAATATATTGCCATAACTTCCTTTAGCAATAGAACAAGAGCGGATATTCCCTTTATGATCAACGTGCCCGAAACCTGTGCCTTGCCAACAGCTAATAACATAATCATGAAACTCAAAGGGTAGTAAGCAAAGAGGGAAAGAGTCGCCAAAACTGGCTCGAATACCTAATTTTACCCTTATTTTTTTTAAAAGAGGAAATACTGACAAGTATTCTTTTAAAGAAAGTTTAGCTTTTTCCCAGTCTGACCTGGCTCGACCATAGGGAGTTAAGCGTCCTACGTTGATTTCATCTATTTCTAAGTTATTTTCTTTTAGCCACAGGCAAGTATCGAAAACATGTCGATAATTATTTTTCGTTAAGGTGTAGAGAATAGAAATACCGATATTATTTTCTATACAAGTTTTGATTCCATGGATAGCTGATTCGAACGATCCTTCTTTTTTTGTTATTTTATCATGAATCTCTTTCGTACCATGTAAGGATATGGCGCCACCAATAATTCTGTTTGCTGCTAATTTTTTAGCCACATCCTTGTCTATATGAGTTCCATTTGAAACAAAAGACAAGAAGAAATCCAGCGAATTGGCATATTCTAGGAGTTCTTGCCAGTAGGGATATACAAAAAATTCTCCTCCAAAAAATCTAATTTCAAAGACCTCTGCCTCGGCAAGTTTGTTTAAAATAGAAATTGTTTGATTCAACGGAGGATGACCTAAGATCTGAGAGTTTATTTCAGAATTAAAGCAGAATTCGCAAGCCAAATCGCATACTGGACTTACTTCAAAATTTACCGAAAGAGGCGCCTTAAGGGATATTAACTCATTCATTTTTCCTCCTTAATAAAGAGCTACTAGGGGTGAGTATAATTTTATATCACCCCTTAGATGAAGAATCCTTTTACTTACAGCAGCGACAAGTGCATTGTCCTGCACATTTAGCTGTGGTTGTTTCTGTGGGTGTAACTTTTGGGTAGTTGTTTTTTAGTATACTAAATCTTGCCACAGAAGCTTTTTTTGAATTTTTCATTCCCGTTTCCTTTCTTTCTGGATTTGCGCTATTTTATAGCGCATTGATTGTTAGATTGTCTGTTAAGGTGCTGGTTGTCTTGTTTCTATTTCTAAACCCAATTTATATTTTGTCAATCACGAAATCTTAAATAATCCTCAACTTTTCTAAGTGTTATGTATAATTTAGCATCGCATCTTTGTTTTTGCTTTTGGAAAATTTATGGTAAAATATTTTTATTAGGGAAGAGGACTAAAATTTTATTTGAAATTAATATGGGATACGAAAACTTTAAGCCTGTTAAGTCTGAAAAAGTAGCCGATGAGATGAATAACAAGCAAGAAAAAATAGAAAAAGATGAATTTCTTGATGTTAGAACGGAGAGAGTTTTGGATGAAAAGATGGCTGAGGATTTGATTAAAGTTCAAGAAAAAGCTTTGCCACCAGATAAAGATCCTTTGGACGATAGAATCAGCGAGGAAGAGTTTCGAGAGCTTATCAAAGATCCAAAAGTGGTTTTGTGTGTTTTAGAGAAAGATAAGGATATAATAGGGTATGGATTCGCTAGGCCTCTTAAAGATGCTATTGATGATATAGCGAAGTACGATCCTGAAATTTTAAAAACGAAACTAACCAAAGAAGAAGAAAAAGAAATTTATTATGGAGATACCATAGCTATTTTTCCTGAATATAGGAAATTTGGCCTTGGCGCTGAACTTCTTAAAAATATTTTTCAAGATTTACGTAAAATAGGAGTTAAAAAGGTCACTTTTCACACAAGAGCTAGTAGAAAAAGATTTACTCCATTAATGAAAGATTCTTTCGAAAAAGAATCTTTATCTAGGCAAATAGATAA
This sequence comes from bacterium, assembly GCA_021779255.1. Taxonomy (GTDB): domain Bacteria; phylum Patescibacteriota; class Minisyncoccia; order CAIUEV01; family CAIUEV01; genus JAJYBC01. The sequence goes on from JAJYBC010000004.1 coordinate 13,584, forward strand.
TTTTCTAAATTCTGGTATAAAGATAGATTATCTGGAAATAGAGTTGTAAAATAGAGTAAATATAAAAATATAAATAAATAATTTTGGATTACAATACGTTAGAAAATTTGGACGGAGGGTGTCTATCTGTTGCAAGCGATCCTTTAATTCTTTACTCTCACATTCCAGTAATCATAATTTCTTTACTGTTTGGCTTTTTTGTTTTGTTAAAAAGTAAAAAATTAATAACTGGAAAAATCTTGTTTTCTATTTGTTTGACTTATTCACTTTGGGCGATTTTTGATTTGATAGTTTGGACACAGTTTAGTTTTAATAGGTTATTGATTTTTCTTTGGGGATTTCAAGATATGCTAAGCGTTCTTTTATTTGTTTTGACATTATACTTCATTTATGTTTTTTTGGAGAAAAAAGATATCTCAATAGTAAAAAAATTATTTATATTCCTACCTATTTTGCCAGTTATTTTTCTTACTCCAACAAGACTAGGAGTGAATCTATTTTACACTAGTACTTGTGAAGCAGGAGAGAGTGATATATACATGAAATATCTTTTGTTTCTTCAGCTTTTTGTAAGTTTTTGGATAGTATCTCTTTTTATATCGAGATATAGAAAATGCTATGATTTTGATAACAAAAAACAGATAAAATTACTTGCCCTTGGCACAGGTTTTTATTTGTTAATGATATCCATTGTTGCTATTGCTACAAATGTATCAAATAATTATTCTATAGAGCTCTATAGTCTGTTTAGCATAGTTCCTTTTTTGAGTATACTTTCATATTTGGTTATTAAATATCAGGCGTTTGATATTAAGGTAATTGCAGGGCAATTTTTAATTGTTTCACTGTGGATCGCGGTTTTTTCCCAATTTTTTATCGTACAGAGTAGCTTTAACTTATGGATAACAATCGTAGAATTAGCTATTATTACTGTCTTGGGGTGGTTTTTGTTTCGGTCGGTCAAGCAGGAAGTCCAGACGGCGGAAGAGCTGGGGATTGCGTCTAATCGGTTGCAAGGCTTAAATAATAAATTGCGCGAGTTGGATCAAGCCAAATCCGAATTTATTTCCATCGCTTCACATCAATTGCGTACACCATTAACATCGATTAAAGGCTTTTCCTCACTCATCTTGGAAAATACTTTTGGCCGATTGCCGGCTAAAATTAAACAACCAATTGAAAATATCTTTGTGAATAACGAAAAACTGGTTCTATTGGTGGAAGATATGTTGAATGTTTCGCGTTTGGAAGCGGGCCGATTGCAGTATGATCTGGAGGAAACAGAGGTCTTGCCGTTGGTTAAAAAAACGGTGGATAACTTGCGTCTTTATGCTAAAAGTAAAAAGTTAAAAATGCAACTACTTGAGTCGAAAGAAAAGTTGCCTTTAATTTTGGCGGACCAAAGAAAATTAGCGGAAATTATTGCTAATTTAATTGATAATGCTATTAAATATACCCCTCACGGACAGATTGAAATTATCGTGGAAAAATTTAAAAAACTACAAAAGGTGGGTATTGGCAAAAATCCGGGGATTTTTAACGGTAGCTGGATTAAAATTCAAGTCAAAGATACAGGCATTGGTATGACCAAAGAAGAGACAAAATCTATTTTTGAAAAATTTCAACAAGGTCCCGTTGACCAAAGAAACAGTTTACAAACGGTCGGTACGGGCTTGGGTGTTTTTATCTCGCGTCAAATGGCGGAGGCCATGAACGGTCATCTTTACGCCGAGAGCGCTGGGCTGGGGCGGGGAAGCGCCTTCATCTTGGAACTGCCAGGATTGAAGGGAAAAAGGTGAGAAAGAGAAGATATAAAGACGAAGACAAAAAATAAAAATCGAACCTAGATCCCGCATCAAGTGCGGGATGACAAAAAAGGTCAAGCCGGAGGAGCGCGATGGAATAGTTGACGTAAAATTAAGAAAAAAAATAAAAAAGGTGAGGATTATTTAATATTTCGCGATTGACAAGAAATAAGTTTATTGTAGAGTGAAGTGAAACAGCAACTTAACAATTCAAAAAAGGAGATAAAAACATGCTTAAGTGTCAGAGTAAAGAAGAAAAAAATTGGTTTTCGATTCAGTTAAAACCCGTTGGAAGCGCATGCAATATCAATTGCAGTTATTGTTACGTAAAACCCTTTCGAACCGATAGATTAAGTATAATGTCAGAGGAAGTATTGTCAAGAACGATAAAAAGTTGTTTAGAGTCATCTCTAAAACCAACATTCACTTGGCATGGAGGAGAGCCTCTTTTGGCGGGAAGCGAATTCTTCCTAAAAGCAACAAAAATAATGAGGATGTATCAAAAAAGGAAAACACCAATTAAAAATATTCTTCAGACAAACGCAACACTAATTACCCCTTTGTTGGCAAATATTCTAAAAGAAAACAAATTCTCTGTTAGTGTCAGCTTAGATGGTCCTGAAAAAATTCATGGGATTCATCGAGTTGACAATAAGGGAAAGAATACCTTTCATAAGGCTATGAAAGGTATTGATAACCTTGTTAAGGCTAAAATAGTTCCTTCTGTTGTTTGCACAGTTACTCAAGCAACATTAGCATACGCAGAAGAAGTTTTTGAGTTTTTAGTGAGTAAGGGTTTCAAACAGATAAAATATAGCCCCGTATTTGATTCCTTTTCCGATAATTTTAGCATAACAAGTGATGAATGGTTTTTTTACTTAAAAAAAGTTTTTGATAAGTGGTTAGAGATTGCCAATCCAGAGATACATATTAGAGAGCTTGATGAGGTTATCGTTTGGATTCAGAAGGAAAAGATATCACTTTGTTCCGCTGATAAAACTTGCTTAAACTGGGTATCTGTTGATCCAAAGGGGGATCTTTATCCTTGTGAATATTTAAGATCGACTTACTCCCATGGTAATATTTTGTCGCTGGATTTGATCGATATTGTAAGAAAACCAACGTTTCTTAAATTCAAAAAAAGTTTTTATATAGTACCTAGAAAATGTCGAGACTGTGAATTTTATTTATTCTGTGGAAACGGTTGCCCAGCTACGAGAGTCTGCGATGGAAAATTATCACATAGTGGAGTATATGTTTATTGCGATGAAAGAAAAAAGCTATATCTTTATATAAAGAAAGTTTTCGAGAAAGAGCTTTGCTCTGGTTTGTAAGGTTTAAAGAAAGGAGGGAAAGTCATGAATAAGCGTATGTTTATTCTTCGTGTTTTGAAAGATATTGTGGATAAAACCACAAAACTTGATGTTGAAGATTGGCGCGGTTCAGGCTATAATTGGATAAAATGCCAGAGTCAAAACTTAATAGCTGGAGCTGGTCAAAACTCAGATCAAACAAACCCCTAGAAGAAATAATTTTTTAGGGGTTCTTTATTTTAAAGGAGAATCAAGCAAAGAAAATTCTTTATTTTTTGTATCTAACAAAATTTTTGCGCCAATAGGAAAAATCAAAAAGTTTTTTGAATGGTGGCCAAAATAATCCACTTTTATTATAGGAATATTTAAATCATAAGTTATTTGAGTAATTATTTTTTTTAGTTCACTCTTTTTAAGATTTGTCTCTATGTGGCCGATGACAATTCCCGCTATTTTATTTAAAATACCGGATAATCTTAATTGATAAAGTTGGAATTCAATACTTGCTATACTTTCGTCTATGTCTTCAAAAAAAAGGATAGCGTCTTTTAAATCCGGACAATATTTTGTTTTTAACAACGAATTAATTACAAATAAATTTCCTCCAATTAGTTTTCCTTTGGCTTTGCCATCTTTAATAATATTCATACTGTTCGGATAAGATATTTTTTTATTAGTAGAGGAATACTCTAAAAGATTAATAAAAAAAGAAATGGTTTTTTTATTATAGCTTGAAAGATCTTTTAAATTTGGACCATGAAAGGTGAGAAGTCCCGTTTTTTTGTAAATTGCTAAAAGCAAATATGTAATATCACTAAATCCAAGAATAATCTTTGGATATTTTTTGAATAATTTATAATCAATATGTTCCAGTATTTGGTTAGTTGAGTCTCCACCAAGAGCACAGAAGATGGCCTTTACCCGCTCCCTTCTTAGCATTTCATGAAGATCATCAACTTTCTCTTCTATGGCACCTGCGGAATTTCCAATTCTTTTATTAATATTTTTCCCCTGAATTATTTTAAAACCTAAATCAGTAAGAATTTTTTTCCCTTCATCCAATTCTTTTTTGAAGCCAAAAGTAAATCTGGATGGAGCTATTAGTCCTATTTCATCACCCTTTTTTAGTTTTTCGGCTTTCATAAATCTTATTTAAAAATTTAATCTGTATCTCTTTTATATCTTAATAATAGCAAAATGAAAAGAGTAATTGAAAATAAGACGCCGAGAGTACCGGGCTGGGGCGGGGAAGCGCCTTCATCTTGGAACTGCCAGGATTGAAGGGAAAAAGGTGAGAATTTTTTAATATTTCATGATTGACAGAGAATAAGTTTATTATAGGATTAAAGTAAAGAAATTTTTATCTTTGATGTTGTTGCTTTTATATTCTAATCCAATAGTTAAATGACCAGTAAACTTTTTTTAAAGAAAAAACCGACTTTGCAAGATTTGCAACAATATGTAAGGGCTTTAAATAAAGAAAGGGGGTTCAAAAATACTTTAAAAAGTAGTTTTGTTCATCTAGTAAGCGAAGTTGGGGAGCTAGCTAAAGAATTTCAAAAAAGCGATCAAAATAAGAAAGAAATAGGCTTTGAAATTGTAGATATTCTCATCTTTCTTCTGGATTTGGCTAACCAAAATAATGTTGATTTAGAAAAAGCTTTTCGAGAGAAAGAAGAAATAAATAAAAAGCGTCCATGGAGAGAAATAGAAAACAAAGAGCTTCCTGCTAAAAATGAACTCATAAAATTTAATTCTAAAAATCATTTTTTTAACATATCTAATGATAAAATTCCTTTTCAAGAAATAGTCAAAAAGACAAAAGTTCCTTTGTCAGTTATCTTGCAAATAACAAGAGAATGTAATTCAAATTGTATTTTTTGTAGCGAAAAAGGAAATAAAATACCCGACCCGACATTAGAAGAATTAAGAATAATAAAAAATAATCTAAGAGGAGTTCGTCGTGTTTTTCTTTCAGGCGGGGAGCCTCTCCTAAGAAAAGATTTATTGGAAATTGTAAATTTATTTAAAGACGAATTTATTATAGGTCTTCCTACGAATGCTATTCCCAACAAAGAATTAGCTAAAAAATTATATGGAAAAATAGCTTTTGTAAATGTTGGTTTAGAGGGACCCAGATCCATTACAAATAAAGTAAGGGGTGATTATGACAAAATCATGTCAGGGATTTTAGCTTTTAAAAAAGCTGGGATTCCGATATCTCTTACGGCTGTTGTCTTAAAAAGTACTATTAAGACATTAAAACATACTTGCCAAATTGCCGATGTTCTAGAGGCTGGAAAGCTGAAACTTATTATGCCTATTAGAAAAGGGAATGCATTGAATATGAAAGAAGAAGAATTTATCTCTAACGAAGATGCAAAAAAATTATATTCTTTCTTAATTTTAGAGAAAGAAAAGTGTGGATGGAAAATTCCTATAAGAATGACGCTCTGGGAACCAAAAAACGAAGGTTATTCAATACTAGTTTATCCAAACGGAGATACTTTTGCATGGCCAGTCTACAAAGAAAAAGACAAAGTTAGTTATTTAGGTAATTTAAAAAAAATGACTATTGAAAATATCTGGAAAAGGTACCCATACAAAGAAAACCATCTGGCAAAGTACCTCGGAAAAAGTATAAAAACTCTATGATTACAAAAGAAAAAAATTTATTCTTTCTTCAGAAGAAAAAAAATAAAATTGTGTCTTTTGATGTTGAATGGACAAAAAACTACAGAATCAAAAAAGGTAATAAGTCTTTTTGTTTTTCTTTGGTTTTTTTTGATAATTTTTCTAAGAAGCTAGTTAAAGAAGAAGACATTCGCTTTGGATTTCAAATGGCATATGCTCAAAATTTATTAGAAATAAAAAAAATAACAACGTTGGCGGAAGAAAAATTATCTTTTTTTTTGAAAAATAATTTTTTATTTATTGGTCACCAATTATGTAGTGATCTTAGTGTCTTAAGAGCTTATGGTTCACAAAGTCACAATTTGATTAAGCTACAAAAAATATGGAAAAGAAGAAAATCACCTAATTACTCGAGGTTATTTGACTCAAGATTTGATATAAAAACCTTGAAAAATAAAAGTCGAAGGTTAGTCGATGTTTGTGAAGAATTAAACTTGATTGTCACACAACCAGAATTGAAAGGATCTTCGATGACTTCTATGCAAAATAATTTTTATAATACGAAAGAAAAACTACTTTACGAAAAGATAGCCGTACTAAACATCAGACACTCTCTATCGACTGGATTAATTTATTTACTATTAACAAAAAAAATAAAATGGTTAAGAAAAATAAATGTCAACCAGATTCTCTATAATAATATTAAAGATGATTTTTCCTATATCAATTCTCCGGAATTTATTCAACTATTAGATGAAAAACAATAAATCTTAATCTGTAAGATTTAATAATCAAATATTTAAAAAAAAATCAGGCGTCGGACATTTTGCATTAATAATAGGTTTTAACAATAGAAACAAGAAAGTTTTGATTGGAGATTCTGAGCCACCCTTTTTTAAACAAACATCTATTAAAAAAATTATGCAAGCTACTTCTAATAATTTTGATGGAATAAAAAGAGGTTTTTATTTAATATCTAAAAAATAGGAATTTACGCCGAGAGCGCTGGGCTGGGGCGGGGAAGCGCCTTCATCTTGGAACTGCCAGGATTGAAGGGAAAAAGGTGAGAATTTTTTAATATTTCACTGTTGATCTATTTTTTTCTCTTTATTTGACAAATTTTCAAATAATGGTAGACTACCAGTGGTTGGTAATCTAGGGTCTTGTACTAAGTTGAGTTCTGTCAAAAAATCCGTGTAAAAGCGGATTTTTTGTTTTTAGTGAGAAAATACAAATTATGTAATAGACTTAAATAAATAAAGAAGGTTTAAAATTAATGATTTAACCCTTTTGAATTCCAGCTTTAGGAACTCCTGAAAGAAAAAAGAACATACCTGCCAAAGTGGCTATAAATATTGCTATCCAAGAAGAGTTTTCCTCAAAATCGGGAAGATATAAATACAAAAATTCGAAATGAAGATATACAAGTTCTCCGATAATCAGCAAAAAAAATACCAATACTTTATATAATACGACTGCTATAAAAACAGTAAATGCAAGTCTTGCGACTAATTTTTTATTGTACCGCCAAAAATTTTCTCCAGGTTTTTTGGTTGTAAAAAGCGTAATTAAAGATAAAATAAAAGATGCTATAAACAATAAAGAATTTGGATCGATCCGATTATTAATGATCTCGTTGATATTTTTCAATGGATATATAAAATATATCCATAACGACGAAACGATAAAAAAAGCCAAATAGGCACTATTAATTTTTTTTCTTTCAGAATAAAGCTCGACAGCGAACATTAGAAAAAATCCGATAGCTAAAAAAGGCATAATTTCTTCTAAGGAAGTGTCATCAAGGTTCATCCAAAATTCGCAGCAACCACTTGCATGCATTGCAATAAGAAAAAACCCTATAAAACTAGATATGGTAAGAGGAAAGCGGAGGAATGTTTCAAGGGCTTTTGAAACAGCTTTCATTGTTTATTGTTTGTAATAAAAATAATAATAGAGGAATTCTTTAATTCCAGGAGCTTGGGTGCTCCTAGCTTTTAAGTCTTTTCTGTATTGAGTATACAGTTTAAGCGGATTGTTAGTGTCTTTAAAATTTTCCAATTCAACGCTAGCAAGCCATTTATAATAAGCGGCGGAGGCTCTTATGACATCTTGAAAAAAAGACCAGAAATTCATTGTCAGATTTTGCCACCAGCTTCTTGCATTAGCAGTGATTTCAATTAAATAGAGACTTTCTCTTGGGGTATTAAAAGGGTACTCAAAATTTACTTTTATTTCTAAGTTTAATTTTTCTTTCTTTATCAAGTTCATATTTTTTATAGATTATTTTTTTATATCATAAATGATGCAAAAAAGAAAAGCAAAAATATTTTTAGATTGAAAAGTTTAGCTCATTCCGATATTTATTTCCTGCCGAGAGCGCTGGGCTGGGGCGGGGAAGCGCCTTCATCTTGGAACTGCCAGGATTGAAGGGAAAAAGGTGAGGATTATTTAATATTTCACGGTTGATATATTTTTTTCTTTTTGCTATTATCCCTTCGATGTGGGGGTAGCTTGGTGCAGACCTTGGCTCGTCAACCATAGGTCTGGGAGTTCGATTCTCCCTATCTCCACATCTGATCTGTACCCCATAAATTAGACACAAAGTCCGGTTTTCTTTTGTTAAAATTAATAATTAATCAATTAACAAAAGAACATGAGAACTGTGTTTTCGAAAGAGGATATTCTCCTATTGAGACAAAATCCCTGTGTCTTCAGTTGCACTGAAAATTCAGTGAACTACACTTACGAATTCAAAAAACGGGCTTTAAAGTTGCACAAAGAAGGGGTGACAGCCAGAGAAATCTGGAAACGATCGGGTTTTGAAGTGGACAAATGGAAGCCATCTTACTTTCGTTATGTTTTAAGAGACTGGAAAAAAATTGTAAAGAAGCGTGGAACAGAAGGACTCTTAAAGCTTGGTGGTGTACAATACGACAGAGGGCCCAACAATACACCAAAAGACAAAATCAAGCGATTAAAGCTCCAAGTTAAATACCTTAAAGCTGAAAACGATTTTTTAGCCAAACTCCGGGCCAAAAGAGCGGAGTCAAACTCAGGCCTTGCGAAAAATACAGAATCTTTAAAGAATTGAAAATCGATGTAGCTGTTCTTTGTGAACTGACAAATGTTTCCAGGAGCGGATACTACAAGTGGTTAAAGACAGCCGACCAGAGAGATAAAGATCATGAGGATTACTTGAAAATTAAAGAAGTCTTCAACAACGGCAGAGGCAAATGGGGCTGGAGAAGCATCAAAATGAGGCTTCCCAAGATGAACCACAAGAAAATACAGCGAATTATGAGGAAATACGGGTTACTAACTAAAGTCAGAAGAAGAAATCCGTACAAAGCAATTATGAAGAAAAGGTTGGAACACAGAGTATTCTCAAACAAATTAGAAAGACAATTCCGCCAGATCGTTCCTTTTAAGGCTTTCTGTACCGACATTACTTATCTGCCATTCTTGCAAAGATTTGTTTACTTAGCGGTAGTGAAAGATATTGCCAGTGGTGAGGTAGTAGCCTGGAATGCCTCGCTTTACCTTGACATTTCCTTGGTTGTGCAAACGGTAAGGGATATGCCACAAAATCTTTCTCAGAATGCTATGATCCATTCCGATCAAGGTTTTCACTACACTAATCCATCATATATTAAAATTGTGAGAGAGACTGGAATGATTCAGTCCATGTCCGGCAAGGGAAACTGCATAGACAACGCGCCCATAGAGTCCTTTTTCGGTCATATGAAGGATGAACTGGAATACCAATCATGTAGATCCTTTCAAGAACTTCACTTGAAAATTCTAAAATATATGAGATACTACAATTGCGAAAGAAAACAATGGACAAGAGAAAAGATGGCCCCAGTTGAATACAGGAAACATCTTCTGACTCGATTAGAAGGGAGTGGGAAGGGGGTTTAAAAAGTGTCCACTAAATGGGGTACACATCATAATAAAACGACTTTTTTACACATAACATTTTTAAAATTTATGTATTATGTTTACATATTAAAAACAGCTGATAAGAGATATGTGGGATATTCAAGCAATCTAAAAAGGCGTATAGATGAGCATTCTAAAGGCAAAGTATCTTCTACAAAACATAAAAAACCTATTGAATTAATTTACTATGAAGCTTACCTAAAAAAAGAATCAGCTCAAAAACGTGAAAGAAATTTAAAAAAGTTTGGATCAGCTTATAGTTCCCTGACAAAGCGTATAGATAAATAAATGCGGGTGTAGTTAAGTGGTACCTGCCTGCCGGTAGGCAGGTAACGGCGGTCTCCAACCCCGCCCTTCGTGAAGGGCGGGGCGATTCCCTCCACCCGCGCTTGTTAAATATTATATATTGATCAAATTAAACAGATAAAAAGTTTTCCCTAATTTCGTCAAAATTGGCAAAAGTATTTTTTTAATATATTATTTTTTTAAAGATTCCCCATTTTTTTGATTTATTTTAATTTTTAGTAGTAGAGAAGTTTCCCTGCCGAGGGCACACTAACGATTCAAAATAAATCAAAAAATACTATAAAAAATTTAATAAAAATAATAAATAAACAAAACAAAATGAAAAAAACAGTTCCCAAAGAAGTTCCTAAAGAGAAGAAAGATTCTCTCAATATGGTTGTGCTAGTATGGCTTTTAACTTTTCTCAGCGCTCCAACCATTAACACTTTAGTACCGGCCTTTTTTACCCCTGGAGAGAAAACAGTTGATTGGGCAAATGTTTTGCAAGAAATGACCCTGTCTTTTTTTGAGTTAGCCTTTATAACTCTTTCAATCTCTTTTATTATCAGTCTCTTCGGCAAAAAAGAGTTTCCCAGCCTTTTCAAGGATAGTTTATTGCGTTACACTTTTGTTATCGCCAGTTTAATTAACGTGGTTTCAATTATTATGACTCTTTTTTGGTTTTTTGAATCAGAAATAATCAGTTAAAATAATTTTCTGATTTATTCTGTCCAACGGTTACAAACCTCTGAAGAAGAGACGCATTTGCCGTTGATATTAAGAACTAACCAGTTAGAAAGATCCGAGCTTTTAAATCCCGGCAATTGACCTGTTTCTTTGTAAACAGACAGAATCCAATTACCGATAATTTTTCCTAATTCATCAAGGCTTAGATCTTTACCGTAAGATCCTTTATAAAAATTCTTTGGCACACCCATTGAATCCAATTTTTTAATTCTTTCAGCTGTATTATTGCCTTTTTCCGATTGCTTCTTGTTCTTCTTTTTTTTACTTTTCAATTTAGCTTCGGCTTTCATAATACTAAGACCAATCTGTTCATTAGAAAAAGACAAAGATAAAGGCGTCAAAAAGCTGAGAGATAAAATTATTGCGCTAAAAATCAAAAATTTCTTCATAAAATATACTGAAAAATCACTTCAAACTTAACCCGCTATTTTATCTCTTTATTTGATCTTGTCAATAGTTGTGCTATGATTATTGTAGTTTTAACTCTCTAAAAATTATTCATGCTTAAAAATCTTATTCGACGAGAACTGCGAAGAATTATTGAGGAAAACGAAATCGTTCGTGATTTTTCGGTTGATTTTACAGTGGAAAGACCGGCTGATGAGCAATTTGGTGATTATTCCAGCAATCTAGCTATGCTTTTAGCCAAGATTTTAAAAAAAAGACCGATGGAAATCGCCAAAGAGATTTCAGTTGAACTCCACCAAAAATTAAATTTTGTCGAAAAAATTCAAATTGAAGCTCCCGGTTTTATTAATTTTTATCTCAAAAAAAAAGTTTTTTTTGAAGAACTAAAAAAAATTAAAACCGAGGGAGAAAAATACGGTTCTGTCTTAAAGCAGAAAAATTGTAAAATTCTTTTGGAACATACCAACGTCAATCCCAACAAAGCTCTGCACGTTGGTCATTTACGTAGTGCTTGTCTGGGCAATTCGTGCGAAAAAATTCTGCGTTTTTTAGGTTACCCGGTAGAGACAGAATATTATGTTGACGATACCGGCGTCCAAGTGGCCATCTCCGCTCTCGGGATAAAACAGCTTTCTCTAGAACCTTTGCCTGAAGAGAAATACGATCATTACGCTGGTCGAGCTTATGTTGAAGCTATGCAGACTTTAGAGGAAAAACCCCTGATGGAAAACGAAAAAAATAAACTTTTAGAAACTTTGGATAAACAAACAGGAAAAAATTTAGATTTTCTCAAAGATTTTGTTCAAAAAGTACTTCAAGCTAATCTTTGGACGGTAGAACAATTTGCTATCGATTATGATCTTTTGGTTTGGGAAAGCGATATTTTACAAAATCATTTTTGGCAAGAAACCTTTGAAATTTTGAAAAATAATCCCCAATTTCAACTAATAAAATCTGGCAAAAATAAAGGTTGCTGGGTACTTAAAAATCAAGAGAATCAGGAAAAAGTTATTGTTAAATCTAACGGTAATTTAACTTATACGGCTAAAGATTTGGCTTATCATTTTTGGAAATTTTCTCTTTTGAAAGCCGACTTTAAATATGCTAAATGGACAAAAAATAGTCAAAAAAAATCGCTTTGGACAACCTCCCAAGAAGGAAAAAGTTATTCTGAATTTGGCAAAGCCGATCGAGTGATTAACTTTATCGACGGTCGACAAAGTTTCCCTCAAGAAATTATTCGCAATTGTCTCCAAGAGATTGGCCAAGAAAAAAAAGCGGAAAATTTCTTTCACATTGGCTATGGTGTCGTTTCTTTAGCCCCCAGAACTGCTCGAGAAATAGGACTCGAACTCTCAAATAGCAAAAAACAGTATGCTATGTCCGGCCGAAAAGGATTTGTCTTTTTAGCCGATGATTTACTGGAACTATTGGATAAGAAAATCAAACAAAAATATCCTGAAGGAGAAAATTCCAGAGAAATAGCTGTTTCCGCTATTAAATATTTTATGTTAAAACATAATACTTTTAGCGATATTGTTTTTGACCATAATCAAGTCTTAGATCTTTACGGCAATACTGGACCTTATTTACAATACGCCTTTGCCCGCTCCAACAAAGTTGTCAATAAATCTTTAAATCAAAAAAAATTGAGTGAATTATCTTTTAATAATTTTAAACACATTGAACTCAGCTCGGAAGAAACTAAGCTTCTTCGTTGGATTATTCATTTTCCTGAAATTGTTGCTGAAGCCGGAAAACAATACGCACCCAATTTAATTTGTGCCTTTTTATTTGAACTGGCCAGCCGTTTTAATACTTTCTATAACAAAAAGCCTATCCTCAAAAACAAAGAAGGGGAGGAGGTCACCAGTTTTCGTATACTGATAACCATCGCGACTGCTCAAATTTTAAAAAATGGCTTAGCTCTTTTGGGTATTAAAACTTTGGAGAAGATGTAATGGATTATTTAAATTAAACTAAATATGTTATTTAAGCTTCCCGATCTTCTTCTTCTTTAGTCTGAATAGCTGTGTAGATTTTTTCAACGATTTCTTTTTCTATTTCAGGATGATCTTTAAGAAACTTTTTGCTAGCTTCTCCTCCTTGACCAAGTTTTTGCTCTTTAAAGGAATACCAAGAACCTTGCAAATTGATAATGTCCATTTTAGCAGCTGTACTAAGAACATCTCCCAAACGAGAAATTCCTTCATTGTACATTATATCAAATTCGGCTGTCCTAAAAGGAGCTGCGACCTTATTTTTAACAATTTTCGCCTTAACTCGATTACCAATTACTTCTTCACCTTTTTTAATTTGAGCCGCTCGACGAACTTCTATTCTCACTGAGGAATAGAATTTCAAAGCTTTGCCTCCGGGAGTAGTTTCCGGATTACCCATATAAACCCCAATTTTCATCCTAATCTGATTAATAAAAATCAAAGTAGTATTGTATTTAGAGGTTATAGAAGTTAATTTTCGAAGAGCTTGCGACATTAAACGAGCTTGCAGACCGATTTGAAAATCTCCAATATTACCGTCTATTTCAGCTTGAGGGGTGAGAGCTGCCACGGAATCGACGACGATTAAATCTACACCTCCTGAAACTGCCAAGGCTTCGACAATTGCTAAAGCTTGTTCTCCCGCGTCAGGTTGAGAGATAAGAAGATTGTCAATGTCAACCCCAATTCTTTTAGCATATTCTGGATCGAGAGCATGCTCAGCATCGATAAAAGCGGCTACGCCACCTCTTTTTTGGACATTAGCCACAACGTGCAAAGCTAAAGTCGTTTTTCCGCTAGATTCGGGGCCATAAAGTTCCACGATTCTTCCTTGGGGCACCCCGCCCACTCCTAAAGCGATATTCAGAGAAATAGACCCTGTCGGTATGGAGTCGATATTGACTCGACGCGCCTCGCCTAATCTCATAATAGAACCGTCTCCGAATTGTTTTTTTATTTCTTTAATTGTTCGATCGAGTTGTTGCTCCACTGAACTGGATCTTTCTCCTTCCGGAATAACTTTTTTAGAGTTTTTAGCCATAATCTTAGATTAAGAATAATTAGAAAAAACAGTTTTTTAGTATTTTAATATAAGTCGTAAACTTCTTATCAAACTAACATGAAAAAAAAGAAAAGAGTATTTATTTGGCCATTAGTGTTTTTAATTAAAATTTATCAAAAATTGTTTTCACCGGATAACAGTTTTTGGGGTAGAAGCTTAGGTTTAAAAGTCTGCCGTTTCAGACCAACTTGTTCTAACTATGCTCTTCAAGCGTTGGAAAAATACGGTTTTTTTAAGGGAATTTGGTTATCAATTAAGCGTTTTCTTCGCTGTCATCCTTGGAATGCTGGTGGAGATGATCCGGTAAAATAATATTCTTTTTAGGGGTTATTGTGCTTTGCCGAGACCTTCTCTACGAATATCTTTACGGTTTGTCCGCGCTGTTTATATGTTTTAAGCAGGGTCATCTTCTAAATAATTCAGACTCTTTATTATTTTATTTTTAACCTGTTCATCCGGAATAATTTTTCCTTCCAAATTTAGTAAAATATTTTTAGCTTGAGCAATTTTTTCTTTTGCTAAAATAATTTCGCCGTTAGATAAATTTTGGTAACTTTGAGTTAATAAATTAATTATTTCACTTCTTCTTTCCCAAGAAAGGATTTTTTCTTCTTGAAATAATCGATTACTCAAAGTGATTAAGCTTTTACAAGAAGTTTTAATAGCGAAAGAAATTTCTTTCGTCTCCGATTCGTCTAAATTTTGCTGTTGCCAATGACCGTCAGCCGATAAAAAATGATTGCCCAAATCCAAATTAGCTAAATCAATGGAACTGTTAATCGTCTCACCGTCCAACTTATATTCGATCTCTCCTTCTTTCAAATCGGATGATTCCTGCCAAATATCAGCTTGAGGGGTAATAATCTGCCAATCCAGATATTCTTTTTGATCAATAGGAGAAGTCACTTTCAGTAAATTAGAATAGTGTTTATTGGTAATTTGAACTTCCGGCAAATAATCAGAGTTTTGGTTTAAAGCTATTTCGTAAGTTAAACTAACTCCTTCATCGAGATTGTCTTTTGTTTCGACGGAGGCATAATCATCTTCTTCATTGGAATGCCAAAAAGCTGTTTTGACTTCTCCTTTTTGCTCTCCCAAAATATTAATTAAAAATTTTTTAGCTGTTTCTTCAATAGCAAAAGGAAAATCAGCTAGCAAAAATTTTTGTTCTTTATTCTCATCCACCAAGTATTGACTATCTGGAATAGTTTGGTTATTTTCACTCAAAATTTTCCCCTTTTCGTCTGTAATTTCCCATTTAGCTTTTCCTTGGGTACTGATAATCAAATGTCGAAAAAGTTGAATGGCCATCGATGGTTTATAAGCAATCCCCAATTGATCAAAAATTTTTTTTTGACCTAATTTAAACAAATTGCCATGATTGCTTTTTAAAAAAAGATTTTCTTTAGTAATTTTATTGTTAGCAATGGCACTTTGAGTAGGAACTGTGCCGTCTCCCGCTTGACTATCTGGAATAGGCACTCGAGGATTGGGAATGCCATCTTCCCATCCCTCTCCCAAGGAAAAACTTTGAACTTTAATAGTTTCTAAGGTTTTTTGATCATTACCGGCTAAAAAGCTGTTTTTGGTTCTTCTCTGAATAAGCGCTAACTGGCTGTCTAATTTTTCTAAAAAAGGATTTTTAATTTTTTGATTTGTATAAGCAATTTTTTGATTATCTTCAGCTTGAATTAAATAATCGTAAATGGGCATCATTTCGCCAATTGAAGGGAAATTTTGACGAATATAACTCAAACGATTCCAGTTTTCTTCTTGATTCTTCAAATACCAAAGATAAAGATTTATTGGCCATTTTTTTCCTAAAAAATCCCCTCCTTCCCAGATAGAATATACTTCACTTGAACCCAGATGAGGTGTGCCGGCCGTAATCAACTGATCGACATCATCTTGATATTCATCGCCTTGAATATAAGCTCGTGCCACTAAACCACCCATGCTGTGAGCCACTAAATTAACTTGTAAATGACCGCTTTCTTTTTTGGCCCTTTCGATTTCTGTTTTTAAATATTTCTGGGCAATTTCTTCGCAGGGAAGACGCCAATCGTAGAAACTCCAAAACAAGTTTTGACCCGCGCTATAACCTGCTAGTTTAAAGGCTTCGGTAATATACCGGTAAGAAGTCGTCCCGACTGGAGTAGGTAACCAAATATCACTGGCTTGATTGTTTAGCAAACGGAAACTGAAGCTGCCACCAATGCCCGGTAAAAGAATAACCGGAATAGGCCCTTTATTTTGCCAAGGATCATAATCAAAGTTACCCGAAATCCAATTGCCTTGGCCGGTGGAAGTTTTTGGTTTTTCCTCCGATCCCCACCAGTTATTTTCCGCTAAAATTTGTCCTGTTGATTTATTTTCCAAAGAGATACTTTCATTTTGATAAATTTCACAATCTTGAACTGTCACCGAGCTGGTCCAGATTCTAACGGCGCTAACCCTGTTTCGACGAATAACACCTTTGGCTAAACTGCCTTTCCCTTTAATCGTTAACGCTGGAACCATCGCAATATCTTGATTGCCTCCGCCATTTTCTAAAATAAAATTTTCCATAGTTATCTCACTGGTAGCTGTAGAATTAAGAGAATAACTCAGAGAAAATTTTGCCTCCGAATTATTTTCGGCCGTGAAACGAATTTTTTTATCTTGTTCTCCTATAGCTTTCAACTTTCCTATCACAAAAATCATTCCGCCATTTTTTCCGGCAATCGTTGTCCCCGGTTTAATAGTAAGTGTAGCGTTTTGTTCAATATTAACTCGGACTCCGTCTAAAATAACTGTCCCTTCCCAAGCCGTATCCTGACTAATAGTCAATATACCACCATTAATAACTCTTTCTTCCTCGGCTTTGCTCACAAACGGAAAGAAAGAACAGACCATCAATAATGCTAAAATAATTTTTTGATTAAGAAACATAACGATAAAATTAGATTAATTATTCATCTTTGAGCTCTTTTCAATTTCTTTGCCCTATTTAAATTAAAATTATTAATGGTAGTAAGAGAAAGAACCATACTACGCCTCCGCCTCAAAATCAATTGCATTCCAGATACATCTTTCCGGCTTTTTCGCCTTCTTCAAGCGAACTAAACCAAACTTTATTTTCCTCTTTGATCTTTTTAGCAAAACGACAATCGACCGAATAAAATTTTTGACTGTTACGACTCCCTACAAATTTTTTCTCATTTTGATTGTTGTTATTATTCAAAGAATTACTATTATCACTGTCCGAATTTTCCGAAAGTTCATTGGCAACCGCTGTTTGACTATTATCGTTAGGTTCATTCAAAGTTTGTAAAATTCGATTGATTTCTTCGTTTGTCAGAGTTTCCGTACTGTTTTGAAAAACCGCATCCAGACAAATTTCTCTTTGCCAATAGATTCCTCCGGCTAAACCGATAATGATACCCGATCCCAAGAGAACAATTCGCCAGAATAATTTTATCCAAAGATTCCACTCAAAAAAATAATTATTAGCTTCTCTTTTTTCCTTTTCCGTTTTTTTACTCATTGGGCTAAAAAAATTTACAAATAAAAAAATCTTGCCGTCAGTATAGCAAGATGATTATTAAAAACTTATAAAAACATTCTAAAAAAATCCTCAACAATTTTTATATAAAAACGCACAGAATAAACTTTTACTACTATCCGCCTAGGGGTAGATTAGACGGAGCCGGCGCTCTTTTACTATCAATATGAGGAATAGAGGGAACCTTGACAGTCGGAGAAGGAAAATGGTAAAGAGTTGCCAATTCTTCTATATTAAAAGGATTAGCCGTTCCTTGCATATCTCGATCCTGTAATAATTTAAAAAGACGCCTAGTGCGAAATTCTTTTCTGGATTTGCCTAGAAAATAATTGGCCGTGCTAGTGTAATATTTATCAGTCATGAAAGCGTTAAAACTCGAATCGAACATTTTCATCGCGCCGGAAATGGCCGAAGAAACGATTCCGTTAAAAACTTCTTTGCGAGCAATATAAGCAAAAAGAATTTGCGTGTCATAAGCCGGTTTAGCCATTTTATAGTGGATCGCCTTCAATAGCTCCAACTCATGAAAAGGTAAGATTTTCATGAAATTTCCTTCTTCGTAGCTGGAAGAAGCTGATAAATTATATTTATCCAGGATTTTCTGAATGGCTTCATCGCCTTTTTTTCGCCAACTTCCATCGCTCAATCCTACTTGAACTTGATAAATTAAGTTTTCCCCCGATCCCAAAGTGCCCATAGTTTCAAAAATCACGGCCAAAGGATCAATCATTTCTCCTTCTAGTTTATCTTCCATCTGAGGATAAGTATTAATTGGCTGGCAACCATCCCGATCTAAAATCATCTTAGCCCCCCACATTGTCCACTGTTCATCAGGAATAGTTGCCGGCAAATGATTAAAATAATCATCTTTGGTTTCGCGAATTTCCACGTTGGGAAATTGACCGTAAAAAGCTTTTTCAACCAGTCTGACTGCTCGTCCCGGTGTTAAAACAAAAAATCTTATTTCACCTTCCAAACTCACAATTTCAAAAGAAAAAAAATCTTGAAAACGGCCAAAAGTTATTTTTTGATACTCTGTAATTGTTCGGCCGGCGCCCATCAAAGTGGCAAAAACATTTTCCATCAATTTAGGATTGGCTATTAGATCTTTGGGAATTTTTATCTCCAACAAAGTTAAATTGATTTCCTCTCCAAAATAAATAACATTAACAGCATAAGCGTTCCAAATCGGCCGAAAAATGGAATACAGAACTAACGGCAGAAAGAGCCACCAAGTATATTTTATTAACAAAAACACAACCAGAAAAACCGAAACTTCTGCCATTTTATAAATTTATTTTTTGAAACTATTTTCTTATTTTTTAATTTTATACTATTATTTAAAATAAGAAAAGAGCTAAAATTTGTTTTTATTTTTATGGAATTTGATGTTATCACTATTTTTCCCGAAATTTTAAAATCATACTTAGCCGAGGCTCAAATTGGTCGCGCCATCAGAAAAAAATTGATCAAAATAAATATTCATAACCTAAGAGACTACACTTCCGATAGACACAAAACTACCGACGATATTCCTTATGGAGGTGGAGCAGGTATGATTATGAAAATTGAACCGATTTTTAAAAATATCCAAGCTCTTTTGAAGAAGCAAAAAAAAAGATCAAAAACACGAATAATTCTACTCAGTGCCAAAGGTCAACTTTATAATCAGAAAAAAGCGACTCAATTGACCAAAAAATATGATCGTCTAATTTTTATTTGCGGTCGCTACGAAGGCGTCGACGAACGAGTAGCTCAAAAATTAGTTGATGAAGAAATATCCATCGGACCATATGTTTTAAGCGGAGGAGAATTGGGCGCACTAATCATTATCGATTCCGTTACTCGTTTATTACCGGGAGTTTTAGGCAATCAAGCGTCGTTAAAAGATGAATCATATAACAATGACCAGACTGAATATCCTCAATACACCAGACCGGAAAAATTTCAAGATTGGTCGGTGCCTAAAGTTTTACTGAGTGGCAACCCTAAATTAATAAGCCAATGGAGAAAATCAAAACAAAAAAATTTCAAGACTTTAATTAAAGAATAAATTGTAATTTTTATCATTTAAATAGAGCAATGCCCAACAAAATAAAGAAAATAGGATTTAACTTACTATCTCTAATCATAGCCACCGTCTTTTTATCTTTAACAGCTAGAGCAGCAACTGACATCGGAATAGAAAATCCTCTAAAATTCGAAACGGTTGACCAAGTCTCCACATCCGTTCAAGAATACTTACTCTATTTGGTTGGCGGTATTGCTATTGTTTTCATCGCTATTTCCGGAATTTTATATATTGTTGGTGGCGCCACTCAAAATGATAATTTAATCAGTCTTTCTAAAAAAGCTTTAATTGGAGCCATCGTCGGTCTGATCATCGTCGTTGGAGCCAAGATAATTTTAGATGAACTTTATTATATCATAGCCGGTCAGAGTAAAGACCTAACTCAACTTTCAGCCAGTCAAATCGTCTTACGAATCATTAATTTTCTCTTGGCTATTGTCGGAACCCTCTTTTTGATCAGCATGCTGGTCGGTGGCGTTTGGTATTTTATGGGTGGAGTTGATGAAAGCAAGGTTGAGTTGGGAAATAAAACTCTTACCGCCAGTTTAATCGGCATTACTATTGCTCTTTCAGCCTTACTAGTTATTCGTCAGGTGGAAAAAATTATTGGAGGCGGTGGAGCACAACCGACCGGATACCTTATGGAAAACCATAAAACCTTAAAAAACAGACCTGCAATAAATATTTTTAGCTAAAATATTTCTTTTTAATTCCATAAATTAATTCTATGTCTAATCTTCAATTCTTTCGGATCAACGAGGAACCTTTAGCTCTTGAAAACCTTGATTTACAAGATAAAAAAGTACTAGTTCGCGTCGATTTTAATTGCCCCGTCAAAGATAACAAAGTAACGAATAATTATCGAATCAGAGAAAGCTTGCAAACCTTAAAAAATCTGTCAGAAAGAGGTGTTAAAAAAATCACTCTCATTACTCATTGGGAAAGACCGGAAGGCAAGTACGATCCAGCTTTTAGCTTAGAGCCGATTCGCCAAGAGTTGGAAAATCTCTGGGGAGAGAAAGTTATTTGTCCCGCCTTCATATCCGATTTTAACCAGTATTCTCAAATAATTTCCAAACAAGAGACCAAAATTGTGATGTGGGAGAACATTCGCTTCTGGCCAGAAGAAGAAAATGGTGAGGCCACTTTTAGTCAAGCTTTAGCTCAAGATCAAGATCTTTTTATCAACGAAGCTTTTAGCGCCAGTCACCGTAAACACGCTTCAATCGTTGGTATAACCGAGTTTTTACCTTCCTACGCCGGTTGGCATTTAGCGGAAGAAGTTAAAAAAATTTATCATCTGGTCAATAAACCAATTAACCCCAGCATAGCTATTGTCGGTGGCGCTAAAATTGAAACCAAAGTGCCTGTATTGGAAGAACTCGGTCAAGATTATGATCGGATTATTTTAGGTGGAAAAATTTCCCTCGAATACGAAAATTCCGAGCTGGCTAAGAGCGAAGCTCTTTGGACCAAAAAAGTCACTTTGCCTAAAGATTATTTAGGAGAAGAAAAAATGGATATTTCCGAGGAAAGCGCCCAAATTTTTGCCGGTTTTATTCGTCAAGCCAAAAAAATCCTCTGGAACGGACCAATGGGTAAGTTCGAGTCAGTCGAGTACCGAAAAGGTAGCGAAATCATAGCTAGAGCTATCGCAGAAAATCAATCGGCCGAAAGATTAATTGGCGGCGGCGATACTATCGCTCTTTTGGAAATATTGGATTTGCAAAATCAAGTTGGTTTTACTTCTACCGGTGGAGGCGCTATGCTAGAATACATCGCTAAGGGCACATTACCAGGATTAGAAAAACTAAGCTACTGATTAATAATTTATTCAAGAATACTGCCTTTGTTAGCACTATTGTCATCACCCGATCCAATTATTTGGCTATTTTTTCCAGTTTTTTACTAATAAAATCTTTGGTTCTTTTGGCTTTTTCTTCTTTCTTTTGACTAAGAAACTCTGCAAAAGCGTCGGTTAAACGGACAATATTTTCAACTTTTTTTTCTGTCGCCGTTCGATGAATTAACGAATTCTCTCGCATTAATAATTCCAAATCAAATAAATCGCAATAGCGCATATACGCTCCGAACTTATCTTCATAAATTTTTTGCAAAGCTTCCTTCTCAGGCACTGAACCAAATTTTTCAATTTCTTCTTTAGCCATTTGAAGTAAAATTTTGCCCAATTCATCTCGACTAATATTTTTCAATCGATCGTCAATCAAGCTATATTCCGCATTATCGCCAGAGGCATATCTTTCTTCAAAATTATAAAAACGAATATTTTCCGTAATCGTTAAAATATATTCGCGAAAGTCAATTCTTTCCTGATCGGTTACTCCGATAAGTTTACTGAGAGATTTTTTCATTTCTTTTTCGTAACGATCGTAGACATCTTGGCTACTGGCCAAATTGTCAATCGGCT
>JAJYBC010000005.1 GCA_021779255.1 bacterium
GAGGGAGTGGAATAGTCTTTGTTTCTTCGCCACCGCCTGGGCGGTGGCGAAGATCGCGTCTTTCAAAAGTGTTTTTTAAGAGGAATTATATGTTAGCCGAGCTAGATAAATTTTTTTAAGGTGTTTCTCAGTTATTTTTCAAAGTAAAACAATGCCGAAAAATTACAAGAAAATCATATTATTGTTTCTAGTCGCGTTGGTCTTAGTTTTTTTAGGAGTTTTTCTATTGCGAAAGACGATTTTCAGTTCTCTTTCCAATAAAAAAATTAATCCGGTTGTTTATAACCAGCTAAACGACAAAAAAATTGGGTCGGAAACTTTTTCTTTCGCCGTTATCGGGGATACAAAATCTTTTGACAACGATCCTCAAAACGGTCTTAAACAAGCGGTTTCGCTTATAAACGGAAAAAATCCGGATTTAACTTTTGTGGTGGGGGATTTAATCCAAAAATGTAGTGATTTAAATCAGTGTGAAAATCTTTACAATCAATGGAAGCAAGTTATGGAACCGATTTTGCCAAAAACTTATGAGATAGTGGGAAATCATGACCGAACGGGTGGCAAGGTGGCAGATCAAGCGTGGCAAGCAATTTTTGATCTTCCCACAAACGGACCGGCCGGTTTTTCCAAGATGGTTTATTCTTTTGATCATGCCAATGCCCATTTTGTTGTTTTGGACACGGAAAAACCCAGAGAACACGATATTAGTTCTGATCAACTTGATTGGCTAAAAAAAGATCTGGATCAGAATAAACAATCGCTCACTTTTGTCTTTTTTCACGAACCAGCTTTTCCGGTCGGCTCGAAAATCGGGAGCTCGATCGATGTTCATTCGGCAAACAGAGACGCTCTTTGGTCAATTTTAGACTCGCACAATGTTACGGCTGTTTTTGCTGGCCACGAACATCTTTTTAGCCGTAGGTTGATTGATAATTCGGTTTTTCCGGGAGCAAAAAACAAAATTTATCAGTTTATCGTGGGAAACACCGATGCTCCAATTGACACTCCTCCCCAAAAAGGGCTAGCGGAATATTTCAATATGGATCATACTTTTGCTCTAATAAAAATAGATAAAAACAAAATTACGGTGGAGCTTTATGATCTCAAAGGAAATTTGGTTAATTCGTTTGATTTTAACGCGACGAATACTCAATAAAATTTTTAAATAACTAATTTTACCCATGCCAAAAAGTGACAAATTCGTTATCGAAGCACATTCCCTAACCAAAAAATACAAGGATTTTACGGCTCTTTCGGATTTGAATTTGGAAGTGGAAAAAGGAGAAATATTTGGTTTTCTTGGTCACAATGGAGCGGGCAAGACCACCACGGTGAACATCCTTACTACTCTTCTGGAACCGACATCTGGGAATGCTTCAGTATGCGGATTTGATACCCAAAAAGACAGTTTGGAAGTGAGAAAAAGAATCGGCTATTTGCCGGAAAATGTGAAATTTTATGAGGATCTTACGGCTTTTGAAAATTTGGAATTTTTTGCCAAATTATCTGGAATTCGGGAGCCGAAAGATAAAATAGAAGAGGTACTAGATTTTCTCGATTTTAAAGGTTTTGAAAATAAAAAATTGGGGGAATTTTCCAAAGGGATGCGTCAAAGAATCGGTATTGCTCAAGCCATCATTCATGATCCGGAAGTATTGTTTCTGGATGAACCAACTTCAGGGCTGGATCCGATGGGAATAAAAAATTTGAGAGAAGTGATTATTGAGTTGAACAAGAAGAAAGGAATAACTATTTTTATGAACACGCACCTTTTGTCGGAAGTGGCAAAAACGTGCACCACTATTGGAGTTTTAAACCATGGCAAATTAATCTACAAAGATTCTCTACCAAACACACTCAAGAAATTCAAAGACGAAGTGTCCCTGGAAGAAATTTATCTTAATATTGAATCCAAATAAATGTTTTTTACAATTGCAACTGTTTCCAAAAGTGAAATTCGGTCTTTAATAAGGCAAAAAACGTTTGTTTTGATGCTCGCTGTTTTTCTTTTTATGGCTTCCTTTTCTGCCTACATCGGTTGGTCTACTAAAAATACCATTCGGAGTGTTTATGCCCAAACGGTTAAAGAAATGACAGCCCAAGGAATAAAAGAAATACCGAATAATCCCTTTCTCAGTACTCCCCCGCTTTCAATCCTTAAAAATATGGTGGTTTATGTTTTTCTCATTGGATCACTGATGGCCATTATTATTGGACACAGTTCTTTCATTCGGGAGCGAAGAGCGGGAGTTTCCAAAATTATTTTTTCTAAATCAATAGGAAAATGGGAGTTTGTTTTGGGAAAGATGGGTGGTATTTTTCTAGCTTTGATGCTTATTAACGTGATATCCTTCGCTCTGAGTTTTTTTTCGATAACGATTATTTTCTCTCACTTTCTTTCAATTTCGGAAGCTTTCAACCTCCTAGCCTTTTATGGAACTTCTCTGGTTTATATGCTTTTTTTTGCTTATTTGGGGCTTTTTTTTGCGATTGTTTCAAAAAGTGAATCTCTGGCACTTCTCGCCCCAGTTATGTTCTGGATTTTTATCAGTTTTGTTATGCCACAACTGACTTCTGCTCTTGATCCCACTGCTCTTCTTAATCCAACCAGCATTCAAACACCTGCTCCGCAAAACAATTTTTTTCAGATTGCTCAATCAATCATTCACCCTTTCTCTGTTTCTGAAAGCTACAAATCGATTGGACGCTCCTTATTGCAAGGAGATTCTAGCTCCTATCCCCTTTTTCCTTTAGTGGTCTACTTAATTGTTGTTGCTGGGAGCTGTTTTTATGGCGTTAAACAATTTAATATTTGTGAGGCAGAAATTGATCAATAATATTTTACTATGCAGAAAATAATTACCATTGCGGGAAAAGAGTATCAAGATTCCACCAGAAACAAGCTCTTTTTGATTTTACTCGCTTTTCTGTTTGTCTTGACTGTCACTTCTATCGCGGTGGCCTCCTCGGATTTTCAAAGCAAAGTAGTGGAATATAATAAATCTGTGCAAATTCTGTCCAGTCTTGGGAAAAGTGGCGAAACAATCTCAGCCCCTCAGTTTTTTCCGCTCAAAATGCTTCGGGGCGTGATGGACTATCTCGAAATAATTGGAGCTATTATTGGCATCATTCTTGGATATTTGAGCATTGCCAAAGAAAAGGGCAAGAATACTTTGCAACTCCTCCTTAGTCGGCCACTGGGAAAATTTGATATTGCTTCGGGAAAATTTTTAGGCAACAGCTTGCTCGTTCTTTCGGTTTTGGCGATTGAGGCCTTTACCACTTATTTTATCATGTGGTCAGTGGGAGGAGCCCAGCTTTCATTGGTTGAAATCGCGAAATTGGGTTTTGTTCTTCTTGCTTCTTACTTTTATGTTATGTTTTTTTTCTGTTTTACTTCGGTTCTTGTTCTGAAATTCCGTTCGCTTCCTAACGCGCTGATTGTCAGTTTTGTTGTTTGGCTGATTTTTGTTCTCATTATCCCTCAAATCGGTGACACGATGGATCCGGATAACCAAATTCCTGGTGGGTTTTTCAAAAGTATGAGCATCGCTAAACCGCAGGAAAAGGAAATTATGGCTCGGTTTAAAACCTATGAAACCGTTCGCAATGCGGTAGAAGAAAGTTCTGTAACCAAACATTATGAAAGACTGAGCTTCGCACTTCTGGGAATCAAGGATGAATATAACGGAAAAAGCGTGGGGTATGTCCTAAAAGATAGATGGAATGATTGGGTTTGGGTAGCGGCTTTCTTCGGAATAGCTTTGTTTCTGGAGTATTTTGCTTTTAGAAAACGAAGCTTTTTAAATAAGACTGATTAAATTTAGTATTTTTTTAAATAATTCTTAAATATAATTTTTATGCAGAACAAAAAATGGGTAATCCCTTTGGTTGGAGTGGTTGTTGTAGTAGTGGGATTTTTGATGTTTTACAGAGGTCGCAAAGTGGAAACGTTGCAAACCGCTGTTCCTTCAAACTCCAGTCAAAAAATTGAATCTCAAAATGCGGTTTCTGCCCCTGCTTCCCCCACTTCTTCCCCATCAGCCAAATCAGTGGTCAGTGGATCTGGAGGAGCGGACGCTGACAACGATGGCGTTCCCGATGTAGCGGAAAAAACTTTAGGAACCGATCCAAATAATCCCGATACCGATGGAGACGGAGCAAATGATTTACAAGATCAAAACCCAGTTTTTACGGAAAATCCAATTAAAAATGATTCTGTGGCAGAGGGTTTCAAAATCACAGACGCACTGGTGGAAAACAATCTCGATCCAACTACGAACAAGGCAACCAACGATCATTTGGAAGTAATTGTCAAAAATATCGCTTCAAAAGATCTGTCTGACTTCGAATTTTATTATACGGTGGTCGACCCAGCGACTAATAAAACCGAAGGGTATTACAAAAAATTGACTGGTTTTATTTTGAAAAGCGGTGAAACGAAAAGTATTCACTTTGACGACATAAAAGCTGTTGATCACTTTCGTGACAATCCAAACAGCATTTATCATACAACCAGCGCGGCTAAAGTTTTTAATCTTGTGCTAAGCACTCCCGGCTATAAAATCGAAACCGTCAAAATCAACAAAGATCCCGGAGGCGACGAAAAGGCTGATTAGGGATAATTAATATAAAAATAAAAAACAGAAACATTTGTTGAGTCTCGATAATCTTTTTTATCGAGACTTTCAAAATTTGTTAAAATTTTTAAAATTTGTTAAAATTTCCTAAATAATAATAATAAATTTTAAGTATAATTTATGTTGGAAAATTTCATTTCGACAGCGGAAAAAGGCGAACCGACGGTGGAACAAATCGCTCACGAGAATTTTGCTCGTTGGAATAAAACGCTTTTAACGTTAGAAGCTGATCAAGTGGCTAATCTTTATACCGAAGAGGCGACTTTTTTGCCAACCGTTTCCGGAGAATTCAAAAAAGGCCAGACGGGAGCGGCAGAGTATTTTAAACATTTTTTGGAAAAAAATCCCACGGGTGAAGTGATAGAAGAAGCGATACAAGAGCTTAGTGATAATTGCTATTTACATTCCGGTCATTATAATTTCGAAGTCGGTCCAGCCGATAAACGCGAAATGGTGGAAGCTCGCTTTTCCTTTGTTTGGGTAAAAGATGATCGAGGAGAATGGAAAATTGCCCATCATCATTCATCTCAAAAACCAAAATAAAATAATCTTTAAATATTTCAATGCAAAACAAAAATAAAATCATTATTGCCGGTGGAGTACTTCTCTTCTTGCTGATTGCTTTGTTAATAATTTTTTCTTTAAAAAAAATATCTCGGCCTGTTGTTTCTACCAATTCGCCCCAAAAAGTAGTTTTAGAAGAAAAATTAGATAGTTCGGATATAGGATTGTCCCTAGATTATTCTAAAGGTTTCAAGATCGTTGCCAAAGATAACGAAAATTTTTCTTTAGCCGAAGAAAATAATTCAGCGGTTAAGATAAATATTCAGAAAATTAAATCCCAAAATGTGAACGGAAAAGCTATTGATATTTATACTTTATTTGATAATTTCAAAAAGAGTTTTTTGAAAATTGATAAGGATAGCAAATTTTTCAACGAGACGAAATTTATTAAAAATCAAAATAACAACACCGAAAAATTTCCCGGGATGGGCTTTGAAGTACAATACAAGCTGAACGGGGTAGCGACTAAATATTTCTTGGCCGTGATCCAGAAAGGCTCGGATTTCTATGTTTTTTCGCTCTCGGCTCCCCTTAGTGATTATCCAAATAAAATCGGGATAATTACTTCGATGCTAGGGACTTTGAATTTAAAATAGCAGAAATAGAAGCATAATATAATTGAATTTAAAAAAAATAATTAACTACAATCATGCTAGAAAGTAACCTCGAAAAAAAGATAGATGGTATAGAAACGGAAAAGCAGAATGAATTTGAAAAATATAAACAGGAAGTAGCCGAGTCTGTTGGTTTGGTTCAAAAAAGAATTGAAGAAGAGCAAAAAAATCGGAGGTATATCGATTTGGAAAATTATCCGGTAGCGAATTTAAAAAAAGAAATAGGAGAGATTGTAGAAGGGATTTTGGGTGTCCAAGGGAAAGATTTGACACTGTCGGTGCCACCGACGCACGTAATTAGCGACTTTACTCTAGAAGTTTTTAATTTAGCGAAAAAATCTGGAGAAAAACCAAATGAGCTGGCAAAAAAAATTGTTGACAATATAAATGAGCGTAAAACGGATTTAATTAAAGAGGCTTCTGTCGCCGGTGCTTTTGTGAATATTGAAGTAAACAAAGAAAAACTTTATCAAGAAACTCTTTCAAGAATTCTTGAACTCGGTGAGCGATATGGGGAAAGCGATATAAATGCCGGAAAAACAGCTATTATTGATTATTCGTCACCCAATATAGCCAAACCTATTGGCATTGGTCATCTAAGATCTACTATTATCGGACAAGCTCTGGCGAATATTTATCACGAAACAGGATATAGTGTTGTTAGAGATAATCATCTTGGTGATTGGGGGACACAGTTTGGCTCGCTTATCTATGCTTACAAGGAATGGGGCGATGAGAAAAAAATAAAGGAAAATCCTATGAGAGAGCTCAAAGAACTGTATGTAAAATTCAGTCAATTAGCCAAAGAACATCCAGAAATCAAAGATAATGCACGAGAATTATTTTCGCGACTCGAGAAAAAAGATCCGGAGTTAATTGCTCTTTGGAAACGTTTCCGAGATTTAAGTTTAGAAGATTTCAAACACGTTTATGAAGAATTGGGAATTAAATTCGATACTAATATCGGGGAAAGTTATTTTACCGAAAAAGCAGATAAACTGGTAGACGAATGTTTACTGAATGGATTTTGCAAAAAAGACGAAGATTCAGAAGCGGTTATCGTTGAAAAAATAGGAGAGATACCCTCTTTCTTACTAAGAAAACAGGACGGGTCAAGTCTATATCTGGCAAGGGATTTAGCCACAATTCAGTTTAGAGCAAAGATTTTTAATCCAGAGACTGTTTTATATGTGGTGGGAAATGAGCAAGATTTAAACTTCAAACAATTACTGGAACTAGGCAAACGCGCCGGTTATATTCCTGAAAACATGAAAGCAAAACATATTAGTTTCGGCATGGTTTTGCGCGATGGCAAAAAAATGAGTACTCGGGAAGGAACGCTGATTGAGCTAAATGATCTCATCTCTCAATCTGTTGATAAATCTAAAGAAATTTTGCGTCTGAAAAATCCAAATATTGGTGTAGAAGAGTTAAAAAAAGTATCGAAAATAGTTGGTATCGGAGCAATTATTTATGATGATCTTCGCCAATCGAGAACTAAAAATATTTCTTTTGACTGGAATAGAATGCTTGACTTAGAAGGAGGAAGCGCAGTATATCTTCAATATACTTATGTTCGTATCAATTCTATTTTAAAAAAAATAGCGGAAAATTATGGAGAATTAAACTCGGCCAAGTTGAAAAAGAATGATATTTCTTTCGAAAATAAGAGCGAATTCGATCTGGCTAAAAAGTTGATGATGTTTCCTGAGATTGTCGCGAAAGCTCAAAAAACCGATTCTCCCCATCAAATTTGCGGGTATCTTGAAGAATTATCCCAACTTTTCAATAGTTTCTATAATGCAGTATCGATAATGAAAACTGCAGATCAAAAACTTCGCAACTCTAGGGTAGCGCTTATTGAAGGAGTAGCTTTGGTTGTCAAGAAAGGCTTAGCCTTATTAAATGTTGAAGTGCCTGAAAAAATGTAACGTCTTTTTAATTTAGCTTAAAGAATCTAATTGATTGCTAAACTTCTAAATGGAAAATAAAAATAAAGAAAGATTAGAAAATATAATTTCAAAAGATAAGAGTGTAACTGAATTTCAGCTAGTTGATAAATTAAAATCGGTCAGGAAAATATTTTTGATCATATTTCTGGCTATTTTTACTATTTCTTTCTATATAATTGTTTTCTTTTATTTCAAAAATCAATTCACGAATTCTCGCAATGTTCGAAATCAGGATATTCAGCTATCACAAAAATCGGCTCAGCCTACTGCCGGCCCAGTATCTTCAGTCTTAAAATTGTCCAAAGGCTATTATAAGTTGATTTCCAGAGAAGGTTATAATAAACTAGCTCCCCTAGGTGATGCTCCTTCAGCTAATAAACAAGTTATTCAAGAAGCGAAAGATTTGCTTGGCAAGGAAGGTATGGAGTTAAAAAATGTTTCTGGTGGTGTCAGAGAGCTTCTTCCTGACGAATTAAAGCCGGCAACTCAATTAATGCAAGAGCGCCAAGAGCTGGCCGATTCCGGAAAAAATCTTGTTGATTATTTAACAAACTCATCTAGTCAAGTTAATGAGATCGGTGAGCTAAATTATGTTATTGGTGGTTCTACTAGTCCAAGTATCTTGCTTAAAGCCGATAAAATTACTGAATTAGACGCAACAAAACTACCAGCTATAGTCGAGACGGGAACCAGAGAAATATCTAACACAGCTAGGGACGCCTTAAGTGAGTTTCCTCGTAAAATTACAGATTTTGATGTTATTTCAACAAAAGATAATTTTGAGTTTTCTGGACTTTCAAAAACGATGTCTATGAATAATGGCATACCTTATGAAAAATACTATATTCCCAATAGTGAAATACCTCAGGAGGCAAAAGCTGTGTTAAAAGATCCAATGGGGATAGCCGTTGATAATCGAAATAGCAGTGTCTACGGTGATATAAATGTTGTTAAAGCAACGGTTGAAGGCAAAGATTACTACGTGACTCGACCAGACGATGCTTTATCCAATAAAACCCTTGATGCCCTTTTAAGATATAAAGATGATCCGGAAAAATTTAATAAGGATTTTGGGAAAATTTATAATTTTGCAAATGAAATATATAGTAAAGACGAGCTTCTTACCAACAATAAGGCGGTTCTAGAAGGTTTTCAAGGAAAATATAATAATAGTAAGCAAGTCCTTGACGATGGAATTAAAACTATTTTAAATGATGAATCCGCTTCTCCTGAACTTAAAAATTGGATTGAAAAAATAAAAGGAAATTTGGAAGAAGATACTGTTTTTGCCAAAGAAACAGGTAGCGGTGTAAAATCAGAAACGGAAAATTTTGTTGTCGGTGCTGTTCCAGCAGGGGCAATAGTGGCCGTTGACTGGACGAGCGGAGAAAGCGATGGCAACTCAATTATAAAAACGCCAGACTCTCCTTACAATTTATCGCCTCAAGAAATAGGGCAAATAGTAGCAACAACTTCGGGAGATTCTGCTGAGTCGTCCTCATGGCTTGATTCTTGGAATAAAGGAGCCGACACTGTAAATGGTGCTCTCGAATCAGTCGGAACTTCAGTTCCTATTGGTTTTGGTGTCTTGGGCGCAATGGGGATAACAGGTGCGACTGATGCAGCGATGGCATTAGTTTCGCCACCGGTGGCGGCAGCGTTTATCCTTTCTCAAGCGGCTCTGGCACTACCAAGCGTAATCAACGATCCGAGTATTATTACTAAACCGCTTGGAGAAGCAACTCGAGCTACAAAGGATTTTTTTACTACTCCTCTTGATCCAAAGGGAACTTCTCCTCAAACTGATAGCTATGGTCAGCCTCAAAGTTCCGTAATTACTGATGATCAGGGGTCATTTACAGCGGTTAATTCAACGAATCAGTCAACATCGCAATTTTCCTCTCAACAACAAAGTTCTGTCCAACCGGGGGATGTTGTTGGAACGCCAGCCAGTGATAGTAAGATGTATACAGTTCAAAATGGACAAGTGGTTGATGAAAACGGCAATTCTACTCTAACTGCTTTTACTAAAGACCAAACCGTTTCTACTACAAACGATGCAGGGGATTTAGCAGGATCAAAAACCGGAGGTGAAATTTCTGAAAGTGCCTATAATTTTCAAACGGGAATGAAAAAATATATGGACGCAAACCCCAGTGCCACACCGGAAGAAATGAAGAATGAGGCTAACAGAATAATCGATAATGACTCGTCTCTATCGTCCTCTCAAAAAGATGAATTGACTAAGTCTTTGCAGGAAAATTCTTTCGGCGGAACAAATTCTGGCAATGCCCCGCAAGAACTGCCTCCAATTGGACAGAGTCTCGAAGGAGCAACGGCTACTCCGGAACAAATGGCAACCGCTTCGGCGAATTTTCAAAAAGAAATGAAAAATTTCGACGATGCTAATCCAGACGCTTCAAACTATGACAGACTGCTTAAAGCCAGTGAGATTATAGATAATCAACCTGACCTCCCCCCGGAAATAAAAGAAGTATTGAAAAATCAAGCGGCGGACTTTTATAATATTTTTAAAAATTATCAAGAACCAACCGGACCGAATACTGATCGGCAAGGAGAAGATATACTTAATCCAGATGGCACGCCTCTTAAGGATAAAAATGACGCACAAATCCTCCCAGGGGACGAGCAACCATTGGGAAGATCTATAAATCCGGGAGGTACACAAGATGGCATTGTTACTCCAGATGCTAATGATCAGGCGATCCCTTTACAGTCTGGCAATCCTCTTCAAGGGACACTTGGTGTTACAACGATAGGAAGTGATAATAACGACTCTAGTCCTTTTAATAAGATTGAAAATGTGACGGAGCAAAGTAAGCTTGAAAGTACAACTACTAATGTCGGTTCAAGTAGCTCAACCCAAAATTCTTCCGAAAGGACGGTCTATCAGGTCGATCCAAGTACTGGTAAAATTATTAATGCGGACACGGGAGAATTTTTTCCGGGGGAAGGAAATATTATGGCTTCTCCGATGGGACCGGGGCACAAATCAAGACTTCCGCTTTCGGAAGAAAAAGGGGAAGACGGTATAACAACCACTACTTATGATGATGGAAGTCAAACAATGACGGATAACGCTGGAAAGGTTATTTATGATGGCAAAGTTGGAGGACAAGCGTCCGGCGTTCCCAATGCAGATGGTTCTTCTACACCAAACGTGACAGAACAGGATATCACAAGCCCACCAAGCCAACCCCAACAAACGGCTTCTGAAACGGGTGGAACTGTCTATCAAGTTGGTTCTGACGGTCAATTAATGAATCCTCAAACCGATGAAGTTTATCAAGGAAATACCTATGCCCAGTCTGATGGAGGCGAGGGAACAACGACAATTTCATCATCATCTCCTCCTAGAAATGTGGTTACTAATTATCCCCCATCCGATGGAAATTCAATCGGGTCTGCTAATAAAGTTACTACCAACCAACTTCCCCAAGAGCAAGACCCCAGTACTTTTAAAAATAAAGTCAGCACTAGTGATCCGTTTAATAACATTGAAAACGTTAAAACAGATGACGAAATAATTGCTCAAAGCGCAAGTGATTTTCAAAAGACAATGGAGGAATTTCAAAAAAATAATCCTTATGCTTCATCTAAGGAAATATTGGGCAAAGCAGAAGAAACTATCAATGCGGACAGCAACCTCCCTCAAGATTATAAAGATTATTTAATTGATTATCTTCCCCCTGAATCAAGTCAAAGCGGAGAAATAACCAAGGAAGAATACGACATTCAAAATAAAGTTGCGGAGTGGACAAAAAACAACCCTCTTGCCACGCAAGAAGAAATAAATTGGAAGACAGCAGATATTATCGATAAAAATCCAGACCTTACCCAGGAAACAAAAGACAATTGGAAAGACTCTATTTTTGGTACGGGAGCAATAACAGAGAATGAATATAACTTTTTGAACGATCTAAATGATTTTAAGAAAAATAATCCCAATGCTACGGAGGCAGAAATAGAGGCTGAAGCTGAGAGAATTGTAAGCGTAGACCCAAACCTTAATACCCCAGAGGGAGAAATTACTCAGGAAGGACAAGATCTACTACAAACTCTTTATGATAAGCACGATCAGCCTTATCAGGCGGGTATAAACAACTATCAAGGAGGTGACAATATAGTTGATAAAAATGGGAAGCCACAGGATTCTTATAGTGCAAATCCTTATGGAGAAACGCCAATGTTTGTTCCAGTTGAAACTTTTCCGAACGATATCGAACCAAACAAAATAGGAGATAGCGATGTCACACCTAGAGCAGTTGACACTGAAACAACCTTTGGCAACTTAATACTTCGTCCAGATGATACGATGTATACAAATAGCTTAACTCCCATTAATAAAGTAAATTCTTCTGAATCAGTTACAGAAGGCAGTAGCTCTGTGTCTAATGTTTCCTCTGTTCCTACGGGAGAGAGAGCGATGATTTCAAGCGGTGATCGGACCGCGGTTGATACGCCTAATTTCTGGGAGGTCGCAGATAATAAATATTCTTCTTCTTTTGCTTCATTGATTAATTTGCCTTCGGCAGAAGAAGTAGCTAATATTAAAGACAATCCGGTGAATACACCTTCACCGGATCCGGTGATTCCCGAATCAAAGCCGATTGAGTCAGTTGGTCCGCCCACTTATTTAAGTAATTTTACCAATGCTAATAATGAACCACAAGGCAACGGGTCAACTTTGTATCCTTTTATTCCGAATTCAGAAACTCTAAATAAAATGTACGATTATGACCCTATTGAAAATAAAATTAAATTGAAAGACAATTGGCAAGAACTTTTAGGTATAGAAGGAACAGGGTTAAATATTAAAGGTTCCAGCACTGAAGAAATTATCGATGCTAAGGTTAAAACTGGTGGAATGACCGAAAAAGAAAAAGAGAAATTTATGCAAAAGGAAGATAATCAAAGTGTCGAAGTACCAGACGATACAAATTTAAGAGATAGCCGAACAGGAGAAATTAAGCCCGATGATTCCGATAAAAAGCCGGATACGGTTAAAAAGCTCGAGGATGATTTACTGATGCCCTAGATTGAGATCAAAATTAACCATTAAATTTTTCCACCAAAGTATAACAGCTGTTGCAAATTTTTTTCCTCTGTGTTAAAAAAGAATAAGCTCTTTAATCGTTCTTTATAGTTTTTTCATAATTTCAAACCCAAAGGAGGCAGGGTATGAAAAATAGGGGAAATGGTTGTTGGAACCATAAAAAAATAACCGAACAAAGATGTCGGTTAAATGATTTTGCCGAAGATGTGGATTCCTTAGCGGAAACTGCTTTGGCAGATATCTACCCGATGATGATATTTCCCAGTAATAAATTGCGTAATTCGGAAATGAAAAAGAAATTTAGCGAAAACCAACAATTTCAAAAAGCCACAGAATCTCTTCGTGGAAAAATCGGTTGAATTAAAGAACAAACAATTTTTCTCTTCCCTCCTCTCATCCCTCCTATTCTCCCCTCCTCTTATTTCCCACCTTATCTTATAAAGAGTCACAACGTTGACTCTTTTTCTTTTGGAGCTTGACTTTTTCGTTGTTTAGCAGTAGAACAATCAAAAGAAAAGTTGTTTAACATTGGGTTAAAAAAGCAAAGGAGGTCATTGCTATTATGGACAGAAGAGAAGAAGGTTTTGAATTTCTAGAGTTGTTAGAGCTTGTGTTACCCGGACTATTCATGATGAGTGTTAGCGCCTTGACTATTCTTGGTGTTTACCATCTTTTGGGTAGTCGAGCCTTGGCTCTTTCAACCGGAGTTGTCACTGTAGGTCTAATTTCAGCCAGAACAACTTTCCAGAGGATGAAAAATCTGATTTTGGCTTACAGATTAGACCAGATAGAAGGGGAAATACAAACGTTTCCTAATAATTATTTGCGTG
Organism: bacterium; assembly: GCA_021779255.1. Classification (GTDB taxonomy): domain Bacteria; phylum Patescibacteriota; class Minisyncoccia; order CAIUEV01; family CAIUEV01; genus JAJYBC01. The sequence goes on from JAJYBC010000005.1 coordinate 13,678, forward strand.
AAAATGCGGAGATACTTGATCTGAGCTTTGTCTCAGGTTTAGCGGGATTAGTAAGTGTTTTAATTTTCACTTTTTGGTTTTGGCAAATCAGCTTTTTCTTAACGTTTGTTCTTTCCAGTTTTAGTTTTTTAACGATAATTTTCTTTAATTTTAGTGCCATTGATTTGGCCGAAGAATTATACATAGTAAAAAATTCTTTTTGCCAAATGGTTTTTTTCAATCAAAAAATCAAATGATTGATTTTGTTTAAACCTTAAAAGCCCCGACAATGATCGAGGCTTTTTTAGTTGTTGTGGTTATACAAAAAACCGGAAAGCGGATGCGGAAATAGATTTTTGGCGGAGAGTAGCGGACGACGTTAGAACCTATTGGCAGAACACTTCTACTCGGATATTTATACCAAGTTTATCTTTAGATTACGCTAAAATCAACTAATTTTGCCTCATCCTCTGTTACAATATACAAAATATGAACAATTTGGTTTGACAATTAGACAAGTAAATTACTTATAGACTTAATTAAAATATTTCCAACCGCTCTTTCGATTTGCGTTGTAATTATAGGTTCGTAGCATTTCAAGTTGTTTGATTGCCCGTTGCTTTTCAATAGAGGTTAATTCCTTTGTTCGACTTGCATAGTAAAAGACTAATAAAATAATACCCCCTAACAAAATTGAAATTAGTAATAGTAGTTTGTTCTTCTTTTTCATTTATTATTTTAGTAATAATAGTTTGAACATTTACCCCACCCCGTCACTCACTATTGTTTATTGTTTCATCTCTTTTTTGAGTCTCAAAGATAATTTCTACTAGTTCACGGCAATCATCCCTAATCTTTTTTGCTTCTTCATCTGAAATTGTCTCGTCGTTTAATATTTTTTTTACTTTTTTCAAGGTTAGCATCTTTTTTTCTGCAATCAATTTTATAAAGCAGGTCAAAAAAACCTATAAGATTATTGGCTCCTTCTAAAGTATCTTGGTAAGAAATTTCTTTTTTACCTTGTTTTCTCATCATTATACTCTTTATATGCAGTACAAATCCACTTGAAGGTTCAGCCATTTTTTACTTAACTAGTGTTATAGTTATACCCGCTTAATAGACTTAAGCAGTTCTTGCTGTCTTGTCTGGAGTGAAGCATCGAAGATAATGCGGTATTCAAAATTTTTGTTAGCTTGCTGAAAATCCTTAAAACCTATTTCTTTTGCAAAGACTTCATTAAATAAATTTTCCACTTTTCCCTTATATTCCTGTTTGTTCTTGCTATAACCTTCTTTTTCTTTGTTCGATTTAACCTCAACAACTAAAAATCTTCCTTTTGTTGTTTCAATAAGAAAATCTGGAAAATAACGAGCCATTCTTTTATTTTCTGGACTATAGTATTCAAAATAGAAATCGTTGTGAGTGGGGTCGACGGCTCCACCAGTAAAATAAACATCCACAATCGCTTCATTCTCGTCCAATACGTCTCGTAAGTACTTAAATAAATCTTTCTCGTCAGTGCTAGCAAAATTATAGGGATTGATGTGAAAACCAATACGGCTTTTTCCGTGAGCTTCCTCCATTTGCTCTTTGGAAACAACAAGAATGTTTTTGCCTTGTTCAACGTTTATCTTAAATGGGTACATTTTTGTCAGCTCTATTTCTTCTTCAACACTTTCGGTTTTTTCTTGATACTTATAGGCGTTTTCTAGAATACTGTTAATAATAAAAGACGACAAAGCCATATTTTCATTTACTTTTTTAACAATATCTTCTCTGGATAATCCGTTTTCTTTCAAAATTCTTTCAATGGACAGACACGGTAAATGAGTGTATCGGTTAATACTTTCCACGATTTCATAGAATGTTAAATTCCCCTTTTCTTTAAGCTCTTGTGTCGCTTGAGCTTGTCGATAACCAGCTTTTCCCTCTTTACTTAAAAATATTCCTCCTTCACCCAATAATGATTTGTATTCTTCTGGTTTAAAATTCCTCAAGTTAATCTTAATATCCTTCAAATCTTGATTTTGAATGGCGATTATTTCTTTGAGTAACTTAGTGACTTTAAACTTTTTTCTCTTCTCTATTTTAAGAGTGTGCTCGTAAGTTTTAATTTCTTGAGCAGATAATTCTTCAATACTAGTGGCAAAATTGTTCTTTAACTCCTTGTCTAGAATGCGATAATTTTCTTCTGAAAGAAAGATTGAACCAACAATTGAATTATCACCTATACTACGTAAGCAACGAGTAGAGGACTGAAGCACAAAAATTGCACTTTTCGGTTTCCTGTATAATGCACAAGCAACAAGTGAGCGACAGTTCCAACCCTCAGTGCCTTTCCCAACGAGCAGTATAAATTGCTTTTTGCTGTCTATAGTGTCGCAGTTTAAAAATTCCCCTCTGTTTTCTTCAGCTTTAGTGTGATATTCTAATATTTTTTCCAAAGCAATCCCTCGCTCCGCTAAAATTTTCTCTAACTTTGGTTTTAATTCTTGTTGTAAATCATCGATACTGGCTGAGTAAAAAGCAATTTTTGGTAATCTGCTTTCTATTTTTTTCTCGCCATACTCATCCCAAAACTTATCAATAACATCCCGAATAAATTTATCGCTTCTAACTTGCGTGTATTCAAAAAATCTTACCTGTTTTAAAATTCCCTTTTCAATCCCTTGTTTCAAGCCAAAATGATAAACCACGTCAGTAATCATTTTGTTGTTTATGTAGGGTGTCCCTGTAAGGTTTATAACACCAACTAGCGGAGCATTACCGTGTAAATAATCAATGGTTTGTCTCGTTTTTTTTAACATTCCTTCAAGATTTTTACCATAGGAATGGTGGGCTTCGTCAACAAAGACTATAAGGTCAGAAAGTTCACGTAGCGTGGCAAGTCTTCTATTCTCAATTTCTTTTTTCTCTTGTTCTTTCCAATCCCCAAACAAACGTTTTGTAGCACTATTCTCCACTCTGCGTGTTTTTAATATGATTTTTTGGGAATTTGAGACAATTATATTATAATTACCAATGGGATTAAGCGGGGTTTCTGGGCTTTCCAAATAATGATACTTTAAATTCAAAAGAATATTTTGATATTCTTTGGGGATAACTCTTGTATAATCAAAGGTCTTAATCTCTTTTAAGCTTTCAATGATAGTTGTGTCTGGAGAGAATACCAAAGCATTCTTTGCAAAACGTTTGTCATTTGGATGATAAAAGGAAAGTACAAAATCATATACAGTCATTACTGCCATTAAAATTGTCTTCCCAGTACCCATCGTTAGAGCGTAAACCTGATTTGGATAATCTAAAGCACCAAATTTGTCAGACATCAATTCTTCAATTTTTTCTTCATTGCCCAGTAAATCAAATGCCTCTTCTCGTGAAACACCGAGACCTAAAAGCATATCTTTTTCGCTTTCAAAAAGGGATTTAAATACTGCCAGAGAAGATTTATTTCCAATAATCTCCTTGAGATAAATGTAAGTTTCCAATGCCTCAATTTGTGGCTGATGCAAAAAACCTACTCGTTTAATGTAGGTTAAGATATTCAATGTTTCCCGCTCAACGCCTTTGTAATTTTCAATACGCCAAGCGACAACCTTCTGCTGAATTTGTTGCAAAAATGGATTTTCCATAATTATTCTGGTAGTTTTTCGTGAGCTTTATATAAACATTTGGAGTCAGCGTCATACACTCTTACATCGTGTCCCGCATCCCATTCAATCCAATCTGCTTGAGTTTTGACATTCGGGTTAAGAGCCCAAAACAAACGGTCTGCCAATTCAATACAGGCAACTAATTTTGAATAATTCTTCCCAATAATTGCATATCGCTCTTCATCAAAAACATCCGCATAATGGTATGCGTCAAACAGGTCAATAACAGCAACTGTATAGGGAAGTTTTCCTTCTTTTATCGGATTTTTATTGTCAATCATACGTTTATTTCAAAAGTTTCAAAATATTCCTCACCAAGAACATCAATAATTTTTACAGCAACTTTATTTTTACCTTTTTTTGAATATTCCCATTCGTATTTTGCCTTGATGAGCTCTTTTTTATTTGGTAAATCCATAATTTCAGCATTGAAAATTTTATCATTGTAATCGACATCGATAGCCACGCTGTCTATGATTTGTTTGAAATCCTCAACTTTCGCTTGATGTTCTCTTTTCACTATTTTTTCATTCTCAATCTCCAATTTTCTCATCAAAATAGGTGAGTAAAATTCTTTAAGCTCAACAGACAATTTTTTATCCTTTATTTTCACCTCAATTTTTGCTTCTGGCTTCTGTTTAAAAATAAGGTTTTTTTTATCAGTGAGAATATCTCTTATTTCAACCTTGACTCCTGTTTTATTTTCTTTCTTTAGAAAATCGTAAACATCAAGTTCCAGACCAGAAGCAATTATTAAAACACCCTCCTCATAAACGGGTTCGCCTGATTTTGATTTTTTCTTAACGGAGAAGGTATCAATTTTGTCCTCAATATTTTTAATTATGGTTCTTATATCTAGTTTGTTTAGCACCCTATTCAGTGGCATTACCTTAACGAAATTGTTATCCAAAAAACCGTCAAAATAAACTCTTTTTATTGGTTCAATTCCATACATCTCCATAATAATTTCCTTCGCTTCAAGCTCGTTCTTGAAAATACCATAGTCATTAACGTTATAAATTTTGAAAGCAGTTAAACCCCTAAACTCTTTTAAGATGTTTAATTGTCCTTTGATTTGTTCTTGAATAGCTTGGTTGACCCGCTTAGCGGTTGTTTGTATCGCTCCTAAATTTATATCACAACTAATCCATCGTCTTCCGAGTTTTTGAGCAACAATAGGAGTTGTACCAGAGCCAACAAAAAAATCAGCCACTAAATCACCTTCGTTGGATGATGCTTTGATTATTCTTTCAACTAATCCCTCTGATTTTTGAGTAGGATACTTCGTTTGCTCTTTCACTAACCTGTCAACAGGCGATATGTCTGTCCACCAGTCTTCTACAACTTTACCTTTTTCTCGATATTCTTTTTCTAGTTCTTCATCTATCCCTTCGCCAAAATATCCGCCACCCTGATGAAGTGCCTTATATGGAACTCTGACCGCATCAACATTAAATACTTTTCTGTTTTTATTTTTTACATAATAAAAAATTACGTCGTGCTTACGTGGAAAATTATTTATTTGTCTTGTGGGACCCGTGTAACACCATACTATTTCATTGATAAAATTATCTTCTCCAAAGACTTCGTCCATTATTAACCGCAGATATCCTCCTTTGTGCCAATCACAGTGTAAATAAATACTTCCTGTATCTGAAAGAAGCTCTTTCATAAGCAAAAGCCGTTCATACATAAATTGCAAATACTCGTCCTTTTCCCAAATGTCGGTATATTGCATTTCTTCAAGGAAACTTTGTGGTTGTCCTCCCATTTTTTCTCCTTTGATTTGAACTTTCTTTACATAATCCGCCTTGCTATCAAAAGGTGGGTCAATATAAATTAAATCGACTTTACCTCTATAATCTTTGAGAAGGTGAGACAAAACTTGAAGATTATCACCCCAGAAAAGTTTATTGAAATCTTTTGATTTTTTATCGCCGTAAAATTCTTTTTCTTGAGCAGGGTAGTATTCAACTTTGTCTAAAGGTTTTTTACCAACCCATTGAAGCATCGGTCTACCTTTGACTTTTTCAATACTAAAACAATTTGTGGTAGCTTTCGCCACCGATTGTAATTGTAATTTCTTAGACATTGCTGATGACTATAAGTATCTTATATAAATTTAATAACATAAGAATATAGATACTCATAGTCCGTCGCCTTATTGTCATCATACCTTTAAGATGTAGGTATGAATAAAAACAACGACGACATAAGAAAAAAGTTTGGGAGGAGAGTTAGAGAGCTTCGTTTAGAGAAGAGCATTACCTCTCAAATGGATTTAGCAAACAAGGCACAGCTAGACCGCACTTATGTTGGAGGGATAGAAAGAGGCGAAAGGAACGTTGGATTGAAAAATATAGAAAAAATAGCCAAAACTCTTGATGTAAAAATCGAAGAACTGTTCAAGTTATAAATTTTTAAACAGACTTTAAAGCTCAAAGCTCCTTTTAGGGGCTTTTTTAAATTTTAAAAGATTGATTTTTTAGTATTTTTCAGGGTAAAATGAAGAAAATTACAATGACAATTATTCAATATGAACGAAACAATAATTTTATCATCAGAAAGAGCAAAAAAATTCGGTATTATAGCCAATAAATCTTCCAAAAATGAAGAAATTAAATTTGAATTTAAATCAATTAAAGACGACAAAAATAAAATTACGGTAACAATAAAAATAGAAAAAAACGATAGAAAAATCCAGAAAAATCTTCTATACTACTTAAGAAATATCACCCCACACCAAGCAACGTTTATAGGTTGGGCTTTTATTCTTTTAGACGATTTTTCGAATAAGAAAAACTATAGAAAAAAAGCAAAAAAGTTTTTAGATGTTGCTATAAAGGACGAAAAAGATAGGTTATGGGATAGGAAAAAATTTTCCTGTTTACCATATTTTCTTCTAGCAAAACACAATTTGACAGACTGGCACGAAGATAGAATAAGAATGGCATTGTATGACGCTATTAGATGTGACGATTTGTTTCCAGATTTTTTTAGAATTTTGTTAAGATTTGAGGATAACAGAATACGTAAATTAGGTATTGTAAAAAAAGCACTTAAAAGTTTTCCTAAAGATGAGTTCTTTATTGACCAAATTGCCGAGAATTTATTAGAAGACAGAAAATATAAAGAGTGTGAAAAATTTATTTTAAAACAAAGAAAATTTATTAGCGAAAGGCTTTGGATAGGTTATGAACATTTGCGATTTACCTTTTTCAAAACACTCTTAAAGCTTAAAAAATTTGATGAAGCTGAAAAGCTAGTAAAAACAAAAATTATACAAAGTGAAACCTTCACAGCATTTTTGTTGGGATTACTGAACTACAAAAAATGTAGATATAAGAAAGCCATTAATTATTTTTATAGAACTATCCAAGGAAACATATTTGGTAATATAGACGAAGTAAGAGCTAGTTTCTACTATTTACTTGGTTGTTTTATTAAAATTGGTGATTTTCGTAAAATTAAAGAGATAGTCGAAGAATTTTCACTTATTTCTGATGAGTTTGAGATTTATATTCCTTTTTCTTTTTCTTACAGAAAAGATGCAGAAAACATATTGAGAGAAACACTAAATTCTTCCTTAGACGACCTAGTAAAAGCAAAAATAAAGGGCTTATTGGCATACGTCTTACATCAGAAGTTACCAGATGCAGAAGAAGAAAGCGAGAGGAATCTTACAAATAAAGAAAAAGTAATTTTGAAAGAAGGAATAAAACTTGTAAAAAAAGCTTTGATTTTTTATCCTAAAAGTAGTTTCTTTAATACAATTTATTCAAACTTTCTTTTTCTTAAAAAGGATTATGACGAAGCAATGAGATACAATATAAAAACTTTAGATAGAAATGAAAACAAAAACGATGATATTACTTGTTCCCCTTGCATTAACCTTAGCTATTGCTCGGATTATTTTTTGAACAGTTATGCGGATAATTTGAAAGAAGCAATTGGAAATTCAAGCACTTTGACTTCTGCTTATATTACTGAGAATTTCGTTTGGGATATTGGATATTTATGGAGAAGAAAAAATTATTTTGCAATCGCTAATTTATACAATTTTTTGGAATCAGAGCCAGATTTTAATCTATTGTACATTGAAAAGTTGAGTAAATCATATAGGATTGACGACGGAAGTTTATTTGAGATAGCTTACTCTCTTGGAAAACAGGGTTATGAAGAACAAGCGAAGTACATTTATGAAGAACTTCGCAAAATATATAAAGAGTCTTCGGCAGTTCTAAATAATCTCTCTTTAATATACGAGAAAGAAAACAATTATAAAAAAGCTATAGAACTGATAAAAAAAGCAAAAAAAATAGCTGGTTCTTCAGATAAAATTGTGAGTAGAAATTATGAGAGAATTATATTTAATCCAGAAAAGAGTAATAAAAATACCGTAAACGAAAAAGATTTGAAAAAAGATTTTATTGAAAAAGAAACTAAAAGTGAAAATTTAGATTATACAGATACTGCTACTAGAAAAGCTTGGGAGAAAAAATGGGATGTGCTTCAGTCAATATGGATTGTTTATGAGAGCAACAATAAACCAGATAATTTACTGATAGCTGAGACAAAATTAGAAATCAAAGATAGAACAGCTTCTGAAATTGCTGGCATATTGAATGGTCTCAAAAAAGAAGACTGCTTCAATTGGAACAAAAAGACAAATTACAGTATAGATAAAATAAATCATAAAAAACTTGAAAATATCTACATAAAAACAGGTCTGGTCTACAACAAACTTGCGAAAGTTTATCAAGAAATGACAATAGGCAAAGAAAAAAACAACGAAACAGAAACACACAAAATTGAGATTGTTGGTGGTAAAATAGAGGTTGAGGGTCTAAAAGAAGGGTTAAAAGTTATTACTCACTCCAAAAAAGAAGATAACAAACTGAAATTTCCTTATAAACTTCCCGCAGGAACACATTGGAAAAATATAGCAATTAAATTTTTAGACGATGAAAATGTTTATATTGAAATAAAGCAATTTAAACACAATACAAACTTCAAAGAAATGGGATTTGTTGGCAAAGGAAATAATCCAAATCCAAGTGAAGCGTGGGAATTTCTAAAAGTATTAGCTAAACTCAACGGGAATTGAATATCAAAGATAAAGAGGCACGAGATAAATACAAAAAGCAAAAGGAGTTCTTGACAAGTGGACTCCAGAATTATTTTTCATTGGATTATGACCCATTTTACCCATATTCTTCATCTTCAGAGAAAATTGGTAATTCCTATAAAATAAAACTTATTTTAATACCACCGACGACAAAGAATAAAATAAATACCAGAGAAGAAGACGACAATGATGATAAATGGGGAACAAAAGAGTATTTAGATGAACAAACTCCACAAGTGTTTGAATAATTGTAGCGAAATTTGTTTTTAGTATTAGCTATTTCTGATTTTTATAAAACTCCTATTTTACGGGAGTTTTTTTGTTTTTCTCTACTTCAGCGTGAAATTCGCCATTGATGGTTAGAAGCATAACCATTAAAAAAATTATATGACAAAAAATGGCAACCAAGAAGAAAGGGGTCGGATTTCTTCTGACAATTATCAAGACTTTATGACCACTTTTGATTTAGGCTGTTCGGCTGTTCTAGTGAGCAGTGGCTTTGAACTTGTCTCACTCGACAAATCAAATCCCAAAAAAGTTCAGTTTGTCTTTCGCCGAGAAATAGGGATAGAAAGGGTCGTAGACGATTACTGGTCTGACCGACTAGAAGTTAAGGCGAGAACTTTCTTTGATAACGTGAAGATGCTTAAAAATCGCATTTATAGCGAATAAACAAATGATTTCAGAAACCGCTCTACAAGATTTTAAGAAAATGTATTTAGAAGAGTTTGGAAATGAGATTTCTGATGAGAAAGCTATGGAACTAGGTACAAATCTCTTAACACTTTTTCATCATATCTACCGCCCAGTGAAAAAAGACTGGGTTAGGGAAGTTTCTGACGAAGAGAAACTTAATAAAATCTAACATTATAATTATGCAAACATTACAAACAATTACCCCAAAAGAGTATTTAACACGAAAAGGTATCGGCTTTCGCGAGAGTGGAAAAGAACTAATAGCGAAGTGTTTATTTAACGGATGTGATAGAGATAGCCAAAGCAATGAAGCTCACCTTTATTTTGATGCTGAAACGGGTCAATACGAGTGCAAGAAGTGTGGAGAAAGAGGCAACCTCGTAACTCTTGCCAAACACTTTGACGACGGCATACAGGAGATTGCTCTTAATCCTATAATACCTGTAAAAAATCCACGAAAATCCACGAAATTTGACCCAGAGCAAGTTGAAAGATGCCATCAAGCACTTACCCCTAGCATACGCCAGTATTTGAACACCAGAGGCATTTCTGACGCAATCATAGACGAATATAAACTCGGCTGGGGCACTTTTTATGGAAAGTGGTGGATTACTATACCGATAAAGGATATTTATGGAACATTTCAGTTTTTAAAACTAAGACAAGACCCCGATGCTGGGAATGATAAAATTACTTATCCAAAAGGAATAGAAGCTCAAATTTATGGCTGGGATATACTATCTGACGATAACAACAAGATTGTAATTTGTGAGGGTGAATTGGACAGATTAGCTCTACTCTCAAAAAATATACTTTCAATTACCTCTACACACGGAGCAATGACATTTAAACAAGAATGGTGCGAAAAAATAGGAAAAGGAAAGAAAATTTATATTTGTTTTGATAATGATGACACTGGTAAGAAAGGAGCGGAGAGGGTCGCAAAAATGGTGGAAAATGGCGGAAATGAGACATACATAATTACACTTCCACAAGAAGTTGGTGAGGGTGGCGATATTACTAATTATTTTGTGAAGCTCAGTGGCAACCCCGACGATTTGTTTAGCAAATATGCAAAAGAATATCCAGAGAGAATTGATATTTCACAGTTTGAACCCCTTTCCTCACAAGATTTGGTCGACATATTGGGATTAACAATAAAACAAGACGAGGAAAATAAAGTTGTAACCTTCCTTTGTGAAATATCTGCATTTACAGACAATGCACAATTCAATATTAGTTATAACGCCCCCTCTTCTACTGGTAAAAGTTATATTCCTACTGAAGTTGCCCGTTTATTTCCAGAGGAAGACGTAATAGAACTTGCATATTGTAGTCCTACGGCATTTTTCCACGATGTTGGAGAATACAATAAAGAATTGCAAGGCTATCTCGTTGATTTATCCCGTAAAATACTTATTTTCTTAGACCAGCCACACAATGAATTACTAGCAAGATTAAGACCTCTTCTCTCACACGATAAAAAGCAAATAACGCTTAAGATAACTGACAAAACGCAGAAATTTGGTTTGAAGACGAAAAACATTTTACTTAGAGGATACCCAGCTGTTATTTTTTGTACTGCGGGATTACGGATTGATGAACAAGAAGCTACGAGGTTTTTACTGTTAAGCCCAGAAGTCAATCAGGAGAAAATCAGGCAAGGAATTTTGGAAAGTATTAAAAAGGAGGCAGACGCCGAGAGTTACAAAAATTGGCTTGAGGAGAACCCCGAAAGAAAACTCCTTAAAGAACGCGTACGGGCAATAAAACTAGAAGGTATACAAGAGGTTAAGATTGATAACTATAAAGAAGTAGTTGAGAGATTTTTAAGTGAGAACAAGGTGCTTAAACCCAGACACCAGCGAGACATTAAACGCCTAACTTCACTCATTAAATCCTTTGCCCTGATAAATCTTTGGTGGAGAGAAAAGGACGAAACAACGATTGTTGCTAATCAAGACGACATTGAACAAGCATTTAGGGTTTGGGAAGTCATATCCATTAGCCAAGAACTAAATCTGCCACCTTACATCTTTAATCTATATCAGGAAGTTATATTGAAGGCATGGAATGAAAAAAATGGCAATAGAAATGAGGATTTTGCACAAGCAACAGGACTACTTGGTCTATCAAGACAAGAACTTTTTCAAAAACATTTTGAAGTATATGGACGGATGCTGGATACAAATCAGCTACGCCAACAAATTTTGCCAATGCTAGAAACGGCTGGTCTTATAGTACAAGAACCAGACCAAAACGATAAGCGGAAAATTTTAATTTATCCTACGGCACTATTTAACGCCTCTAATAACCAAAAAGACAATGAGGTAATAAACAATAGTGTAATAGAGGGTGGGGTAAATTTAGATTTAGGAGTTTTTTGACACTATAAAAAGACCTTTAATCATAATCTATGAGTCAAATATCACAAAAACAGCTAGAAGCGAACCGTAAAAACGCTAAACTTGGCGGTGTAAAAACAGAGGAAGGAAAAATAATAAGCAAATATAATGCATTAAAACACGGTTTATTAAGCAAAGAGGTTCTACTGGAAGGAGAAGATGAAAAAGCTCTCATTGATTTTGGGGGGAAATTACGATTAGAGTTAAACCCAAAAACAGAGTTTGAACTGTTATTAGTTGATAGGATTGTGGCAAATTCGTGGAGATTAAGAAGGGTGATACAAATTGAAGTAGAAATGATAAAGGATGACTGCAAAGATAGCCTTGGAGAAACAAAGGGGTTGGGCGAAGCCTTCAGTTACGATTTTGCAAATTATGACACCTACGGTAAGCTACTCCGCTACGAAACTGGCATTGAGCGTGGAATTTACAAAGCTCTACACGAGTTACAACGTATCCAATCAACTAGAATGGGAGAAAAACCAGTTACTCCATTGGCAATTGACATTGATGTCTCAAAAGATTAAAAATGGGTTCGTTTCGCAAAATTAACTGCTTTCTAGTTTTTTTAAAAAAGCTATTTTTATGTTTATTTATCATTACAAACACCTATTTCATTAAAATCAATCCTTAATGATTTCGGCGGTTTTTAAAGAAAAAATATGGCAAAGCAAGAAGCAGAATGGAGTAATCGTTTAAGTATCTTTTGGCTAAAGAAATATGGATATTTAGATAAAGATTATTCTTTCAAATCAGGTGGCATCAAGTGGACTTATGGGCTAAGTGAAAATCAAAGCAGTATAGGATTTACTGTTACGAGAGAAGATTGGAAAACTCCTGAAGAAAAAACTTTTATCGAGCTATCCTACTCACATACCAACAGAGAAAGTGGAGAGAAGGAAGACATAAAACACAAGATTGAACTTGCCACAACGCCTTGCAATCTTGGCGGTGTTAGATATTGGTTTATATGTCCGCTTTGGAAAAAGGGGCAATATTGTGGCAAACGTGTTGGAGTCTTATATGGCATTGGTAAATATTTCGGATGTCGCCATTGTGGAGAAATTGCTTATGCCTCTCAAATGAAAAGTGGCAGATTTAGAGGAGGCTCAATATCAATCCCAGATATAGAGAGATTGGAGAAAGAGATAAAACGCCATTATTACAAAGGTAAACCGACAAGAAAGCATCTGCGACTTGTCAAAATGAACAATAAGTTTAACCGAGATTTTATACTGATGGTGTCATATTTGGATAAACGGCTCGGTCGGTCAATTTAGCTCCTTTATAAGCACAAGAAATAGTTTGCGAACTTTCATAAATAGCTTTATTATACTCGTGTAGCCCAAAGTCGCAAAAATCCGTGAGTTTTTATTTGGTTTCTGTCCTTGAAAGGACGGTTTGCCAGAAGCCATCCTCACGGAGAAGCGACTGGGCTACCAAACCGTCCTTTTAATTATATCTATGAAAAAAGATACAACAGAGATTAAATACATCCTTTACTGTCGTAAAAGTACCGAGAACGAAGACCGACAGGTGCTTTCTCTTGATGACCAAAAAAGGGAATTGGAAGTCGTGGAAAGAAGAGAAAATTTAAAAGTAATTGAAAGATACGGTGGAGTCGAAAAAGGAGAGAGCCATACTGCCTTCAAAAGAGGTCGCCCCATCTTTAACCTTATTATGCAGAAAATTGAAGCGGGTAGAGCTAGTGGATTACTAGTTTGGCACGCAAATCGTATAGCTCGCAATGCTTTTGATGGTGGATGGATTATCACAGCTATGGATGAAGGGAAACTTTTGGAAGTAAAAACCCCATCTAGAACATACAGAAATACTCCTGATGATAAATTTTTCTTACAACTAGAATTCGGCATAGCCAAAAAATCATCTGATGATAGCAGTGTTGCGATAAAACGAGGTCTCAAAACTAAATTACAAATGGGATGGTATCCAAGTCGAGCACCTCTTGGCTATCTCAATACCATAATAAAGGAAAAAGGAGCAAATGAGGTTATCAATGACCCAGAAAGATTTGATATAGTTAAGCGGATGTGGAATTTAATGCTAACGGGAAACTATACCCCACCTCAAATACATAAAATTGCAAAAGAAAAATGGAAGTTTAAAACTAGGACTACAAAAAGATTTATTGGTAAGCCACTTTCAAAAAGTGGGATTTATCGTATTTTTACCAATCCTTTTTACTATGGCTGGTTTGAATATGGAAAACCAAAACAGTTATATAAAGGCAATCACAATCCAATGATTACAGAAGAAGAATTTGACCGAGTGCAAAAACTGCTTGGGAGAGAAGGCAGACCAAGAGCGAAAGAACACCGTTTTGCTTTTACTGGTTTAATGAAATGTGGTAACTGCGGAGCGATGATAACTGCAGAAGAAAAAATTAAGAAACAAAAGAATGGCAATGTACATCATTATGTTTATTATCATTGTACTAAGAAAAAAGACGAAAAGTGCCCAGAAAAAACAATTGAGCTTAAAAACTTAAACACCCAAATTGACGCATTGGTCAAAAATTTAACCATATCTGATAAGTTCAAAGACTGGGCAATTAAGTATTTGCACGAAATCCGCCAGAATGAAGCCCAGAGCAACGAAAATATTTTAGAAAATAAACAAAAAACCTTACTCCAACTAACAAAACAGTTAGATAGCCTTTTGCTAAAATATACTTCTCCAGAAAATGAGAATGGAGGGTTTATTACTGACCAAGAATATCAATCTTTAAAAGTGCGTTTAATTAAAGAGAAAACAATAATTGAAAATGAATTAAAATCTCACGGTCAGAAAGTTGAGGAATGGGTCGAATTAAGCGAGAAAACTTTTAACTTCGCCCGTTACGCTCAAATTTGGTTTAATAAAGGTAATATGGAAACAAGAAGAGCAATATTTTCCGCTTTAGGTTCGCACCTAATTATAAAAGACCAAAAACTCAATATAGAACTACATCCTTACTTCAAAATCATCTTTGAAAATCTGCCAAACGCAGAGAAAGAGCTTCTTAAGGTTAGAACCTCTGGAAATACAGTAAATAAGGGACAAATTACCGAAATTTTGGCAAAGTGTCCCACTTTGCGGAGAGGGAGGGATTCGAACCCTCGAGGCTCTTTCGAACCTAACACCTTAGCAGGGTGCCCCTTTCGACCACTCAGGCACCTCTCCTTTTTTGTATTCTGGCAATTTTAATAACTTTTTCTCAGCTACTTTAAAATTTTGGAAGTGGAAAAGTCACCCTGCCGGGGGCACACTTCCAAAATTTCAAAGTAGCTGAGAAAACATTGCCAAATATGGCAAAAAATTGCCAAAACACAAAAAGTAATGCGAAAAATTAAAAGCGGCTTAAGTAAACGTTTTAGAACATTTTTTCCTGCTTCTTCTCTTTATTATTGCCTATTTCCATCGAATCCCATTCAATTGTTGTCCCATTAGTTTTTTCTTCGGCACGGTTAGCTTCCAGATGTTCCAGAATCTTAGGAATCTTGGCAAAATCTTCTTGCAGAAATTTTAACCATTCACGATGGTAAAGAACGGCGGCGGGATGATAAGTTGGCATAAAAACTTGCGTTCCTAAACCAGCCACGTTTTTCCTTAATATTTTACCTCTCACAGCGGAAATTTTCATATCCGGTAAAAAGCGTTCCATGGCGTGTCTGCCTAAAGGAATAATCAGTAACGGTTGGATAATTTCAATCTGCTTTTGCAACCACGGCCAACACGCTTTAACTTCCTCGGGCAAGGGATCGCGATTACTGGGCGGACGACATTTTACGACATTGGCAATAAAAATATCTTTTCGTTCAAAGCCGATTGATTGCAACAGTTCCGTAAGAAGCTTACCGGCTGAACCGATAAAGGGTTTCCCTTCCTCATCTTCCTTTCGACCGGGACCTTCGCCGATAAATAAAACTTTGGCATCGGCATTTCCCTCTCCGGGCACGAGATTAAGACGAGTTTTGGCCAAGCGACAACAAGATTGAGAACTCTCCATCTCTTGGCGTAGTCGTAACATCTTCTCGTTTTTGATTAGATCTTCTTTTCCATTTTCGATTTGAATTTCCATTCGGTCAAAATTATTCAATGATAATCCTTTCCTCTTTTAAACGGGATAGTCTCTTTTCTACTTCTCCTTAACTGTTTTGCCTTTTTTCTCAGCTTTGGGTTTTTTAACGATCTTTTTCTTTATTTCTGGCTTTTCAGCTTTTTTTTCTGGGGAAGATAACTTTGTCTCCGGTTCTTTCTCTACTTTTTTTCCTCCTTCCGGAGCCAAAGTTAAACCTAAACGATGACTTTCTGATTCGATGGAAAGGATGACAAAGGAATATTGCTTACCCACTTCTAAAATGTCGGCTAAATTTTTAGCTTTAATTTGACTTAGGATCTCGGAAACGTGGGCTAAACCATGAATATCATTATCTAATTGGACAAAAGCGCCAAAAGGATTAAGTTTAGTTACTTCGCCGATAACAATATCGCCAACTTTATATTTTTCGTTTATTTTACTCCACGGGTCAGCAACTAGAGCTCGCAAAGATAAGGAAACTCGCGTTCCGTCAATATCGATAATCTTGCATTTAACTTTTTCGCCGGTTTTAACGACAGAATGAGGATCTTCGATTAGTTGCCAAGCTAATTCGGAAATATGAACCAAGCCTTCCAAAAGCTCTCCCTCGGCGTTTTCATCGAATTTATGATTTTTAGGAGCAAATTTGACAAAAGCTCCAAAGTTAACTACTCCGCTGATAATCCCTTCCACAATATCGCCGACAGCGAAAGACTCAATAATCGCTTTTTCTTTTTCTTCGTAGGTGGCTTTCTCCGAAACGATTAGTTTTTCTTCTTCGGCGTTAACGTCGATAACCTTAACGTTAATTTCTTGATTGACCATTTTTAATAACAATTGCAGAATCTTGTTTTTATCTCCATCTTCTACTCGTGGATAGTGTTCGTGACTCAGTTGAGAGACAGGTAAAAAGCCGTAAATTCCGTTGACTTCCACCATTAATCCTCCGCGATTAGCCTCTAAAATTCGAGTCTTAACACTTTCTTTTTCCTTCATCTTTCTGGCCAGTTCAGTCCAAGCCTTTTCGTAAGCGGCTTCTCGAATGGAAAGTTCAACGTAACCGTCTTCGTTTTCCAATTCAACCACAGTCGCTTCAATATCGTCATCTTCTTTTAAATTTTCAATAATACCCATACCGTCTTTCATCTCGCGACCCATAATAATTCCCGTTTTTAAAATCGGAAGGTCAATGTAGACAGCATTATTAGTAATAGTGATAACTTTGCCTTTAATAAGATCGCCTATAGAGGGCATTACAAAATCATTTTGGCGGAGCAGAGTCTCCATGATATGATTAGGTTCCATAAAATAAAGCGGAGTTTAATAATTAAAAAATGCTAGCCATTTCCGCATAAGACTGGCATCCTTTCCAGACTAACTTTGTTTTTTGATTTGGACAAGAAAAAAGATTTTTTATTCCGCCATAGCGGTCATGCCGGCCGATATTTCCAATAATTCTTTGGTGATGCCGGCTTGTCTAGCTAAATTGTAGTAGAGATTGAATTCGGTCATCATATCTTTGGCAACATCGGAAGCATTTTTCATAGTGAGCATACGAGAAGAAAATTCGGAAGCTTCCGCTTCCAAAAAAGCTTGATAAATTTGACTCTCAATCATGCGAGGGAGAATAAGATTTAAAACTTTTTCTTTTGACGGTTCAAAAATATAGTTGGTTTCTTCGGCTTTTTCCTCCATCTGATCCATTTCTTCTCTTCTTTTTTCCTTTAAATTATTTTCTTTGCCAAGTTCTTCGATTTGTTTTTCTAAGTCTTGACGAGAAAAAGGTAATATTTGGCGAATTTTTGGTTCGTTTCTAATGACGGAAACGAAATTGGTATAAGCTACAACAATTTTATCGCATTGGCCGGACGTATATTTATCAATCAACAGTTGAGACAGCGGATAAATATTATCCAAACCCAACTGTTCGTTCCAATCAAGAAAACTGGCTACTACTTTTTGTCCAGCTCGAACCAAAGCTTCCGTTCCTTTTTGTCCAATGGTAATAAATTCTATCTCCACTTTTTGGGGATCAATTTTCGGTTCAATTTTGATTTTTTTAACTCGATTAGTTGCGATACTTTCGGGATTTTTAACTTGTTCTAGAATTTTTTTAATCAATTGAGAATTTAATCCGCCACAGAGTCCACGGTTAGAAGAGAAAAGAACCACGCAAATTTTTTGAACGGGTCGAACTCGAAGCAAAGGGTTGCCTTCCCTAACCGATTCTGAAATATTAACCAGTATTTCCCAAGCCACTTCTGAATAAGATCGAGAGGAAACTGTCTTAGCGATAATTTTTTTCATTTTGGCGGCGGCCACCATTTCCATCGCTTTGGTTATCTTGCGAATGTTGCCAACTGATTTAATTCTTTTTTTAAGCTCTTTTGCTCCACCTTTTGCCATAAAATAATACGATAATTTTCAAAATGTAATAAGAATGTTTTTAGCTATATATTTATTTTTAGTAGAGAAGTCACCCTGCCGGGGGCATACCAAAAATAAATATATAGCTAAAAACTCCAAAAAGAAAAAGAAATAAATGATTAGAAATTTTAAATTTAATGCAAGAGGTTACTTTTGAAAGTATCCAGCTAACAATTCATCAACCATGTGAGGACGGACTTTCTCGTAAATATTGCCGTTAACAACTAGAAGCGGTCCTCTTTGACAACGACCTTGACAACTAGTTGTTTTAACTTCTAATTTAACATTAAGATTGCGATCGGCTTTGGTTCCAAGGAAATTTTCCACTTCCTGCAAAACTTGTTTGGCGCCATTTAATTCGCAAGGAGTGCTCATACAGACTTTAACTTCCAAATTGGGTTTGGGCTTAATCCGAATATCGTCAAAAAAACTCACCGCGCTGAAAGCTTCGGCGGGACTGAGAGAAAAATAGCGAGCCAAATGGTAAAGATTTTCTTGAGAAATATAACCGAAAACTTCATTAATTTTTTTACTGGCCGGCAAGAAATTTTCTCGATCGGGATTAAATCCTAAAAGAATTTTTTGAACGGAAGGAAGAAGCATTTGTTTTAAAATTAGATTTTAAATCTATTTCTAATCTATTTTTGCGTCTTGGATTGACTTTTAAGACATTTGGTACAAATTCTAACTTTCTTGCCGTCAATAATTTTCCATTGCAAATTAACCAGTTGCCTTTTGGAGCCGGCGCGGTTATATTTTCCTCTCAATTTATTGACAATATTGGCTTTGTGATAACTGCGACCACAAATTTCACAGACTCTGGACATGATAAAATTCAAAATTTAAATAAAAAAGATTAACGTTTCTGCCATTGAGGAGCTCGGCGTGCCTTTTTTAATCCTGGTTTTTTTCTTTCTTTGACTCGAGGATCTCTGGTTAGAAAACCAGAATCTCGTAATTGCGATTTATAATTCTCGTCTAAAACAATCAAAGCGCGAGCAATCCCGTGACGACAAGCCTCAGCTTGGCCTTTCTGTCCACCGCCACAAACTTTGATTGAAATGGTAAACTTACTCTTGTTGCCGGTTACTCTCAGCGGATCTTCAATAATGCGACTCAACTCCAGAGTGGGGAAATATTGTTTATGCTCTTTTTCGTTAATTAAAATCCCTTTCTTCTTTCCTTCTGTGTAAATTCGAACACGGGCAACGGCGTTTTTTCTACGACCGGTGCCATAAAAATATTTACCACTGAAAGTAATTTTTTCTTGATCTTGGGGTTTTTCTTTAAAAGAAACTTTGCTCATTTTAACTGATTAAGATAATAAAATTGAAATAAAGCTATTTAGTCTGAGACTCTGAACTTTTTTGCCCTTTTTTCTTCATAGAAGCGTATAATTCCTTTCCTTCTTGGCTATCAACAAATAGTTTAAGGCGATTAAAGCGTAAAGTACGAAGCTTGTTTTTGGGAAGCATATTATAAATGGCTTTTTTGATAATCTCGTTAGGATCCTGATTGGCTAACTCCCTTAAAGTTTTTCCTGTCAAGCCGCCCGGATAGCCTGAATAAAAATGATAAACTTTCTTGTCCCATTTGGCAGGATGACTAATCTTGACAAATTGAGTGTTTATGACAATAACAAAATCGCCACAATCAAGTTGGGGAGCAAAGATAGCTTTGTTTTTACCTTGTAAAAGAAGAACAATGCGAGAAGCTAATCGACCCAAGCTTTCCGTTTTGGCATCAATCAAATGCCATTTTCTCTGACCATCAAATTGGTATTCGGTAGTTTTACTAAGCATAGCTGATCAAAAATTATAAATAAAAATATGATTATCGGTATGGGTAGGCCGAGACTTACTCCTCTTCCTTCTTTTTCTTTGGCGCGTTCTTCTTCTTTGGCGCGGACGGGTCGCGGTCTATCTCTTTGGATGCAATTTTATCTTTCTTTTCAACTATTTTTTCGATAAACTCGATATAAGCCATTGGACTGGCATCGGAAATACGATTTTTCAACTTAATAATCCTCGTATAACCACCGGATCTTTCTTGAAAAAGAGGCGCCCATTTTTTGATTAAATCTTGAACGGTTTTTTCGCAAAAGTCTTTTCGCAAAGCTCGAATAGCCAAAAAATTATTTTTTTTCGCCTTAGTTAAAACTTTTTCCATAATGGGGCGTAAGTTTTTGGCTCTAGGTAAGGTCGTTTTAATCCTCCCTTGTTCCACTAAAGCCGTAGCCAAAGCTTTCATTAAAGCCTTTCTTTTTCTGGAAACCAGACTCAATTTATTACCTTTTCTTAAATGTCGCATAATAGTTGTTTATTTCTTCTTTTTCTTCTTTAGTTCTTTCTCTTCATCGTTCTCAAGGACTAAGCCATAATTGCCCAAAGCTTTTTTGATGTCTCGCAAACCCTTTTCTCCCATTCCTTCCGTTTTTAAGATTTCTTCCTCGGAGAGAGTAACGAGATCACCGATTGTTTTAAAATTCTGATCGGCGAGTAAATTAGCTGTTCGAGAAGGCATTTTTAATTTTTGAACTGGCATTTCTAACAAATCTCCATCTGACATTTCAGCCAATATTTTTTCGTAAGAAGTTTTCTTCTTTCGGCGTCTTTTACCTACGATTAACTCTTCCAACTCTTCCGCTTGGGGCATTTCGATAATTTTTTCCTCTTCAACTATCGAAATTTCAGTTTTGTCTTTGGCTTTAACGGGAGAAACGATCTGAGAAAATTGTTTAACTAAGACACCTGCTACATCTTTTAAAGCTTTTTCCGGATTGATAGTGCCGTCAGTTTCAATTGTCAAAATTAATTTTTCGAAATCAGTTCTTTTACCAACGCGCATATTCTCCACTTCTAAGTTAACGCGAGTAACTGGTGAAAAAAGAGAATCAATTTCGATAGTGCCAATTTCTTTCTCTTTTCTTTCTCTCTCCTCCGCCATTTGGTAACCAACTCCTTTTTCGATGGTAAATTCAATTTCCAGTTCCGCTTTTTTATCGGTTAAGTTGGCGATAATTTGATCTTTATTGATAACTTCCAAATCGCTGGCCGTTTGAATATCGCTGGCTGTCACAACCTTTTCTCCTTTAACCAGTAGTTTGGCTTTAGCAGGGTCGTTTTTGTGCATTCGAAAACGAATTTTTTTCAAATTGAGAATAATTTGGATGACATCTTCCATCACGAAAGGAATCGTAGAAAATTCGTGAGCTACATCTTTAATTTTAACATTAGTGATGGCCGCTCCTTCAAGACTAGCCAATAAAACTCGACGCAAAGCATTACCCAGAGTTACTCCATAACCGGGATAACATTCGGCAATTTCAAAAACCCCCTTAATTTCGGATAGTTCTTTGGATTTAGGAGGCAAGGGTAAAGAAATGTTTTGCATATCTTTAAATTTAATAGTTAAAATTATCTCGAATAAAACTCGACAATGACTTGTGATTTAGCGGCCGGTTTAACTTCTCCTTCTTTAGGAACTTGAAGCAAGCGACCTTTTAATTCTTTGACGTTCAGTTCTAGCCAAGCGGGAATATTCAATTTCTTATTAGCTAATTTATCCTTCAATAAAACAACGTATTCTTTTTTTAAACGGGAAGGATTAAAAGATATTTCATCATCTTTTTTAACGATTGAAGAAGGAATATTGTTTTTTTTACCGTTAATGC
>JAJYBC010000006.1 GCA_021779255.1 bacterium
CCTCATTTTATACATAATAAAAACAAAATCGTAAATAAATTGAAGATATCGAAAATTTGGTGTTTACTATTTGTAATTGTTTGTTTGTGTTTTTTTATTATATTATTTTTTTATTCTCTTTTTCTGGCTTTTTATTTTTTTTCGAGTGGAGAAGTCACCCTGCCGGGGGCACACTCTCAAAAAAATAAAAAGCCAGAAAAAGATTTTACAAAAGTCTAATTAGTTAATAAAAAACTGAGAAGAGCCTTAAACAAATTACTAAACTATTATGGTTTTAGGAGTAGATAAATTGTTAAAATTAGTTAAAGAAAAAAAACTAGTAGAGGATCTCTGCCAAAGAGAACTGGAAAATCCGGAAGGAGCCGGTTTTGACCTACGCTTAGGTGAAATTCACACTCTAAAAGGTGAGGGATTTTTAGGCATTGAAAATCGTAATACTCCTGATTTGGAAAAAGTAGCAGAATATAAAGAAGGATCGGAAGAATTTTTTGAATTAGTCCCAAACAAATATTACTTGGTTACTACGATGGAGAAAGTTAATCTACCGGAAAATTTAATCGCTTTTGTCGTCTCTCGAACCACTCTTTTTCGCTCCGGTATCGCTCTTTTCAACGGAGCCGTTTCTCCCGGTTATCAAGGTAAATTGACTTTTGCCTTGTGCAATTTGGGAGGAGAAAAGATTAAAATTGCCCTTGGAGCTAGAATTATTCACATTACTTTTCAAGAAGTCAAAGGAGAAACTCATCTTTACCGTGGTCAATGGCAGGGAGGCAGAGTAACAACCGAAGGAGAGGAGAAACAAGTATAATTTAAAACTTAAACTTAGCTAAATAATTTTTTCAGTACTTTTTGACTGTACTTTTACTTTTAGTGTGCCCCCGGCAGGGTGACTTCTCCACTAAAAGTAAAAGTACAGTCAAAAAGTACTGAGGTTATTTATAAACTTAAACTTATGGAAAATTTAAACAACCATTTTGTTATTCAAAAATCCAATCGTGTCGGAGGCGAAATCGCTGTCAAAGGCGCTAAAAACCACGCTCTCAAAATGCTAGCGGCAGCCGTCTTAACCGAAGAAGAGGTTGAGATTTTTAACGTACCTCGGATTGAAGACATTAAGCGTAAAGAGGAATTGTTGGAAATGATCGGTGTAAAAATCACCCGACGAAAAAAAAGTGTCGTTGTTAACGCCAAAGATATTAAAACTACTAAATTAGATTCCGAAAAATCAAGCACTATTCGCACTTCTATTGTTCTAGCTGGGGCTCTCTTGGGTCGTTTCGGTCGAGTTAGTTTTTATCATCCGGGAGGTTGTGTTTTGGGAAAAAGACCGGTGGATATTTTTCTTCTTGGTTTTCAAAAATTGGGAGCTAAACTTACTTACAAGAACGATTTTATCAACATAACGACTAAAAATGATCGTTTAACGGGAGGTGAATTTTTCTTTCGTCGTATTAGCGTCACGGGCACCGAAACTTTAATTCTCGCCTCCGTTTTAGCCCAGGGAGTAACTATCTTGAAAAACGTCGCTCAAGAACCGGAAATTGTGGCTCTGGTTAATTTTCTTAACTCTTGTGGCGCGCAAATTCAAGGTGCGGGAACACCTGTAATTACTGTTAGAGGTGTTAAAAAACTTCATGGAGGTAAATGTCAAATTATTCCCGACCGCATTGAAATGGGTACTTTTGCTATTTTAGGAGCTCTTCACAAAGCTAAATTAAAAATTACCAACTGCGATCCTTCTTTAATTGAAGCCCTGATCGAAAGGTTGGAAAAGGCGGGTGCCAAATTCAAAATCGGTAAAAATTATCTTGAATGTTTGCCTTTTAAAAAACTTTTGGCCACCGATGTTATTACTCATGAATATCCCGGTTTTGCTACTGACTATCAACCTCCTTATAGCGTTTTAATGACGCAGGCAGAAGGTCAAAGTCTCGTTCATGATCCTATTTTTGAAGGTCGTCTTTTTTTCGCTGATAATTTGGTTCAAATGGGTGCTCAAATTATTATGTGCGATCCTCATCGTATCGTTATCCAAGGTCCGACTCAACTAAACGGCAAAAAGTTAGCCAGCCCCGATATTCGAGCCGGCATTGCTTTAGTTTTAGCCGGATCCATTGCCGAAGGAGAAACCGTGATTGACAATATTTATCAAATCGATCGCGGCTACGAAAAAATCGATGAAAGACTCCAAAAAATCGGTGTTAAAATTAAGAGAATTTAAAAACTTATTCTCGCAAAAGCAAGAATTTAAAAATTAAAAGATTTTTATGTTTTCAAGAAACGCCTTAAAAAAAATTTGCTCACTTCTGCTGCTACCCGCTTTAGTCCTTTTAATCTTGCCATTTCCTACTTTCGCAATCGACAATTTGCTCCCTTTTAACAGCATTAAAGAATGGATTATGAGCATCATTAATAATTTGCTCTACATCGTGGCGGGAGTAACCGTTGTAGTTATTATTATTGCGGGAATTATGTATATTTTTTCCGGCGCTAACTCAGGCATGGCTGAAAAAGCTAAGAAAGCCCTTATGGGAGCAGTTTTAGGTTTTGCTATCGTTGTCGGCGCTCAAATTTTAATTAGTCAAGTCGGTTGCGCTTTGGGTTGGAAGGGGGCGGAAAATTGTGAGGGCGCTCACGGGATTATTGCTCGCACTATTACTTTTATTTTTAGTCTTTTAGCCGCTATCGGTATAGGTGGTATTTTAGTTGGCGCCATTTTTTATTTTTCCTCCAGTGGTGAACAAAGTCAAATGGAAAAAGGCAAAAAAATCGTGGTTTCTTCACTTATTGGTACCATTATTGCTCTTAGCGCCGCTCTTATCGTCAGACAAGTAGAAAAATTCTTTATGTAAAGAAAAGGAATTTTCAATGTTTAATTTATTAAATTAATATGACGGGGGCAGGTCGCAACCTGCCCGTACATAAAAAATTATTAATTATTATTTGAAAATTGAAAATTAGAAATTAAAAATTTTATCGTTATGCTGCATATTCTCTCTGTGCTTTTCATTTTTTTTGCTCTTTTGGCTATTCTCGTTCTTACTCACGAATGGGGACATTTTGCTATGGCCCGTTGGTTAGGCATTGCCGTGGAAGAATTTGGTTTTGGTCTGCCTCCAAGAGTTATTGGCCTTGTTAAAGTCCGAAACGAAAAAAAACGACGTTACTGGAAAATTATCCGTAAAACAATCAGTCTCCAAAGATTGGCCGAGTTGAAAGAAAAAATTATTTCTCCCATCTATTCTCTTAACGCCATTCCTTTTGGTGGCTTCGTTAAAATCATCGGCGAAGATGGAGAAGAGAAAAATAATCCTCATTCTTTTGCCAATCAAACAGTCGGTCGCCGATTTTTAGTTCTCATCGCTGGTATTACCATGAATTTTTTGCTCGGTTCTCTCTTTTTTACCTTAGGTTTTATGCTAGGATTTCCGGAAATTGCTGATGACGCCACCAAAATTAAGGATCCCAAAGTTCAAATTACTTTTGTAGCTCCCACTTCACCGGCAGAACAAGCTGGAATTGAAACGGGTGATATAATCCGATCAATCATTTTACCAAATGGAAAAACAATCAGCATCGACAAAGTTATCACTTTACAATCCCTCGCTGAGACTTGGGCGGGTCAAAAAATAGTTGTGGAAGCTCTCCGAGGTAACGACCTTTACCGATTTAATTTAGAACCTCGCGCCAATCCTCCGACCGATCAAGGAGCTATTGGCGTTGGTTTGGCTCGTATCGGTATTACTCAATATTCTTTTTGGGAAGCTCTTAAAATGGGGCCGACTCGTTCCGTTCAGCTGGTTTGGATTATGTTCGATTATTTTCGCGATTTGGTTACTAATTTTTTGCAAGCAAAGAAAGTCCAAGTTGAGCTTTCTGGACCAGTTGGTATCGTTGTTTTGACTAATCAAATGAAAGAAATGGGTTGGCCCTATTTAATTCAATTTGCCGGAGCCATTTCCGTTAATTTAGCTTTTATTAATTTTCTACCTTTCCCGGCTTTAGATGGCGGTCGTATTCTGTTTTTAATTCTCGAAAAGCTGAAAGGTCGTCCGATCAGCCCTAAAATCGAGAAAACGGCTCACGCTATCGGTCTTTATTTTTTGCTTTTTTTAATGATCGTTATAACTTTTAAAGACGTTTCTCGTTTTCACGATAAATTTGCCATTCTGTTAGACAAACTCCAGTTCTGGCGTTAAAAATATTTCCCGAAGTAAAGTATCGATTATTTTCTCTCCATAAAAACTACGCCGTTCAAATGGTCTATTTCGTGTTGTAAAACTCGGGCCAGAACACCCTCCGCCTCCAACATTTTTTTTTGACCCTTTAAGCTAAAAAATTCCACTTTAATTTTTTGGGAACGAACTATAGGGAAAAAAAGATCGGGAAAAGAAAGACAACCTTCTTCTAAAATTTCTTTCTCGGGAGAGAAAAAAGTTATTTCTGGATTGCAAAATAAACGAACTCTTTTACCCACCTTAATAACACAAATAGCCTGATCAATATTAACCTGAGAGGCGGCTAACCCTAGACCGAGCCCCTCAAGACTTACTAGGGTTTCCCGCATATTTTTAGCTATTTTCTGCAAATCTTTGCCGAAACTCTTAATTTTTTTTAATGGCCGAAAAAGAATCGCCGACTGCGGATCGCGATAAGTAATGATTTTCAAAGGCATAAAATCGATAAAATTAAATTTATTATGGTAAGAAAGTCTTAAACCATTCTTTGATTTTGTCTACTGTTTGAGAAGAATCGGAAAATCCTTTGCCTTTGGCAGGAAGAGAGAAAGGAAGGCCGACAGAAATAGCGCCCTTGACTTTTTCCCAAATATTACCGCCTGAACGTATTTTTTCTTGATTAACCGAAAGCAAAAGACCAACTACCACCGCAAAAGCGGGATCGTCCAGTGATTCGCTCATCCCTTCCATTTTTACAGGAAAACCAATCTGAGCGGGCAACAATAAAATCTTTTTGGCCAAATCAACAATTCCCGGTAATTTAGCTCCACCACCAGTGAAAACTACACCGGCGGGAAGCATTCCGTCTCTCTTAATTTTTTTCAGTTCTTTATTAATTAAACGGAAAATTTCTTCCATTCGAGCCTCGATAATTTCGGCAATTTCTTTAGCTTTGATATTACCTTCCTCACTTTTACTAATTTTAGACAAATTAATCTCTTTTTTGGCGGAAATATCTTTGGAAACCGCAAAGCCGTATTCTAATTTAACTTTTTCCGCTACTTCAATAGAGGTTTTAAGAACAATGGCAATATCGTTAGTAATATGCCCAGCGCCGATAGGTAAAGAAGAAGTAAAAATCAATTGATCTTCCTCATAAACGGCCAAGTCGGTCGTACCCATTCCAATATTAATTAAAGCTACTCCTAATTCTTTCTGTCTGCGATTAAGTACCGCCTGAGCAGCTGCCAAGGGCGAAGCGACGACATCTTCAATTTCAATTCCGGCTTGATTTACACACTTCCCTAAATTACGAATAAAAGGAGTTGATCCAGTGATAATTAAAGCATCTAATTCGAGACTCGATCCGTTCATTCCAATCGGATCGGGGATATCTGATTGATTGTCTAAGGAAAAACTTTTCGGAACCACGTGAATAATCTCCCGATTAGCAAAATTTTCTCGTGAAATAATCGATTCAGCTGTGCTAATAGCTCGATTAACATCTTCCGGACCAACTTCACCATCCGGTCGGCTAACGGAAATTTTACTGCGAGCCGGATGAGCTAAAACATGACTGCCACCAATATTAATGATAGCTCTTTCAACGGGCACTCCCGCTACTCTTTCGGCTGTTTCCACGGCTTTATTAATAGCCACAGCCGTATCTTCAATATTCACCACTACTCCCTTGCGAAGACCAGTACAAGCATTTTTACTGACACTCAAAACCCTCCAACGATTTTCTTCTTTGGTGGCTACTACTAGACGAATCTGGCTTGATCCGATATCTAATCCCACAACTACATCGCTACTTTTCATTTTTTATTTTTCTAATTCAAAAAAATTGTCTATACGCAGAATAACAAATTTTTTACAATCTGGCAAAAAAGCTCAAACAATGACTTTTTTGGTCATTTACTATTCTTTTCTTTTATAATAAAGTATAAAAAAATAATTAGCCAAAAATTATGATCAAGAAAATTCACAAGGTTATTCCGACCGCTATTGGCCAAATTGCTCAAAAAATTGAAAAATCCAACTATCAAATTTATTTGGTCGGAGGCAGTCTTCGGGATTTATTCTTAGGTAAAAAACTGAAAGATTTTGATTTAACCACTGACGCTAAACCAGAAGAAATTTTAGCTATTTTTCCCAACAGTTTTTATAATAATACCTTCGGCACAGTAGGCGTCAAATTTAGTCGAGAGAAGAAGCAAGAAGAAGTAGCAGAAATAACCACTTTTAGACGAGAAGGTTTCTATTCCGACCAACGTCATCCCGATTCAGTTTCTTTTACGAAAAATATTCAAGAAGACTTAGAGAGAAGAGATTTTACCATCAACGCTCTCGTTTTGGATTTAAAACAAATTAACTTGTCAAAGGACAAAAAAGAAGGGATTAATAGGCTGGAAAAAATATTAACCAAAGTTAAATTAAGCAAACAAAAAATTTCCTTCAAGCAGACTCTTTTAGCTCAAATGGAAAATTACGGTCCAGGCATTGAAGGAGAAAAGAAGAATTTGTTAGAAGTCGCCGAAGTTCCTCAACTTGGTTCCGGATCTTATCCTCAATATGAAATTGTTACTCCCGATTTTTCCGCTATTTCCGAAAAAGAAAGAGCTGGTTTTTTAATTGATTTATATGGCGGTTTAACTGATTTAGAAAAAAGATTAATTCGAGCTGTCGGCGATCCAGATACTCGTTTTAAAGAAGACGCTCTGCGCCTCCTCCGCGCTGTTAGATTGGCAACAGAATTGGGATTTAAAATCGAAAAACGGACAGCCGAGTCTATCCGTAAAAATGCCCCTTTACTTCAAAAAATTGCTCGCGAAAGAATTCAGGACGAACTGACTAAAATTATGTTGTCTCCTTGGCCGGCCGAAGGTATTATTCTTCTTCATCAGTTAGGCCTGCTAAAAGAATTTTTACCCGTCTTAGAAGAAGGTTATGGAGTTGAACAAAATTGGCACCACATTTACTCGGTTTTTGATCATTTAACTTTGGCCTTAAAATTTTGTTTTTCAGACGAATTACCGATTAGATTGGCCGCTCTTTTTCACGATGTCGCTAAGCCACGCGTTAAAAGAATTTTCAAAAACGGCCAAGCTACTTTTCATTTTCACGAAGTGGAAGGCGAAAAAATCGTCAGAAAAAACTTAAATTATTTACATTTTCCAGTCGAAATTATTAACGAAACCGCTCTTTTGGTTCGTTATCATATGTTTAATTATGACCCAGCTTTACATAACGAAAGGACCGTTAGGAGAATGCTCCACCGGGTGGGCGGCCTTGAAAGAATGAACCGACTTTTAATTTTACGTATCGCCGATCGATTAGGTAGCGGCTGTAAAAAAGGAGAGGTTTATAAAATTCGTAAATTAAAATATTTAATCGAAAAAGTTTCTTCCGACCCCATCAGTCTTAAACAACTCAAAATTAACGGCCAAGATTTGATGGATCAACTTAGAATTAAGCCGGGTGTGATTATTGGCGACTTGCTTAATCTCTTGCTAGCCAAAGTTATTGATAATCCTCTTAGTAATAAAAGAGAAAAACTGCTTAAATTAGCGGAAGAAATTTGGATCGGAGAGAAAGCCAATCCCGGATCTTTAATTAAAAGAAAGGTTAAAGCTGAAAAATATTTAGAAGAAGAGAAAGAGAAACGAGATACTAATTTACAAGATAAATATTGGGTGAGAGGGGGAAGATAAATTTCTAACCTGCCTACCGGTAGGCAGGTTAGAAATTATTGATACTTTATTTATATAAATCTAAAAAAATTTAAAAGTAAAAATAATATTACAAAATTTTATATTTAATATCTCTATCTATGCGCATTCTCATCACTGGCGGAGCCGGATTCATTGGTTCTAATTTTATCCACTACTGGTTAAAAAAATATCCTCTGGATTATCTTTTTAACCTCGATCTTCTGACTTACGCCGGTAATTTGGAAAATTTAAAAGGAGTAGAAAAAAATAAAAATTACCAATTTATACGTGGCGATATTGCCGATTCAGATTTAATCGAAACTATCTTGAGCGAGAAAGTTGATTTAATCGTTCATTTCGCCGCCGAGAGTCATGTTGATCGCTCCATTACCGATGCCGGCGCTTTTGTTCGCACCAATGTTCTTGGTACTCAAGTTTTGCTGGAAGGTGCTAGAAAAAATAATATTCGTTTTCACCATATTTCCACCGACGAAGTTTTTGGTAGTTTAGAACTTGACAGTCAAGAAAAATTTAACGAAAAAACTCCCTATGATCCGAGTAGTCCTTATTCAGCCAGCAAAGCCGCTTCTGATCATCTCGCACGCGCCTACCATCGTACTTATGGTTTACCGGTGACCGTGACCAATTGTTCCAACAATTACGGACCGAGACAACATTTGGAAAAATTAGTTCCTCTTTTTATTACTAATTTACTTCAAAATAAAAAAGTCCCTCTTTATGGCGATGGTCTCAACGTTCGTGATTGGCTTTATGTCGAAGATCACTGTCGAGCTATTGACGCCGTCATCAAAAAGGGCAAAATTGGTGAAACTTACTGTGTTGGTGGTGATGCTGAAAAATCTAATTTAGAGATCACCAACTTATTAGTTGAAAAATTAGGTCGCGATAAAAATTCAATTCAACCAGTAGAAGACCGTAAAGGACACGATCGACGCTATGCTATCGATGCTTCTAAAATTAAAAAAGAGTTAGGCTGGAAACCAACCGTTACCTTTGAAGAAGGTATTGAAAAAACCATAGAGTGGTATAAAAAACAATCGTAACAGTGTATTTAAAATATTTTACGGAAATAATCCTTCGTTAAAAATCAAACTGATTAACGTAGCGCGAGCTGGCGCCACACCCCAAACTTCATAGTGTCCATTAAGCTGGTTCAGATTTACATCTCCACCAATAATATTATCAAAAACCGCATTTTCGATAACGGGTGGCGTTCCCCAACGGCACTTGCCTTCTAACATCCCTCTCACTGTTCCTTGGCAATCGGAGCCGTCTTGTTTACCCAATCCCTGAAATAGAAACTGAATACCAAATTGTAAATTTTGACGACTGGTCGCCCCAGCATTATCCAAAGCTCCGACAGCCATTGTTCCCGCCGGTACGCTGGCTCTTTCGGCCATTGTTCGACCTGAAGAATGATTTAAAAATTCGTTCATATATTGCGAATATAATTGGCCCCAAGCATTACGGCCGACATCGTCAACATCTTTCAAAAGTGTCTGGACATCACTGATATAATGATCACCCATCGATTGCATCGCATTATGACCCTCAAAGACAAAACGCAGTTTTTCCGGCACTTGAGTCGGAGCTTGTCTGGAAGAAGGTGGTTGCTGTTGATCGTGATTACTTGGTGGAACATTTCCTCCTTGCAGCGACGACTGTTCTTGAAATAAACCGCTACCGGGCTGTAAAGTCACAGCCCAGGCAGTATTAGCTAGCAAAGTAGTAGATAACATTACTAAAACTACAAAGATTTTTTTTAGCATAGAGAAGAACAATTAGGATAATTTACTTCAGCTTTCCCACTTCCGCTGAAAACTTCTGAATCTCTTCACTAATTTTCCCTGCTCGACCGGCAGCCAAATAAGAACGAAAATAGTCATTTTGATTAACATTATCCAAGACAATTCCTAATGATTTTAAAATTCGAAGCAATTGGATATGTGTATTTTCTAAACTGGGATTAACAGTGATAGCTATTATCTGTTGATAAGACTTATCCGTTGCCTTTTTTAGATTGGCCAACCGATTCCAGTCAAGGTCGCCTTTACTCATCTTTGTTATCTCTAGCGTAAGATCGCTTACACCGTCTTCAATAATTTGATTTTCTTGAATAAGCCCATTCTCTTGCAAAATAATTTTTACTTCAGTTAAATATTCCGGCCAATTTTTACCACCATCTGCATTTACTTTCAAACTTTCTGTCGGAATTACAAAAGCAAAATCCAATCCGCTTTTTTTGATCATTTCACCGACAAAAGCATTGATTTCTTGATCAAGACTCGTTCGATCAGCTTCCGTCAAATTATCGTAAGTATTAGCATAAAGCTTATAATTGGCAATAAAACTATCCATTTTATTTTGCACTTCGATCGTTAGATTCGAGCTATTAGTGTCAGCTTGACTGGCAGAATCACCAGCTATGGAGATTCTACTATTTTCAGAGATATTACTATTATTATTTTCAACTGAGATACCGTTTACTTCGCTCGGACTATTAATATTTTTGTTTGCCTGATTATTTATCAAGACGGAATTCTGCATATTTTGATTATAGTTGGCATTAGTATTAGTATTGGCATTACCATTGTCAATCGTTCGGTCATTAGGAGCCGCTCTAAGTGGATCAAAACCGTTTTTAACTTCCGCTCCATCTAGAAAACCATCTCCGTCAGTATCGGGATTTTTGGGGTCAGTACCATATTTTTTTTCTTCTTCGTTGGTTAGTCCATCTTTATCATCATCTAAATTGCCACTATTCGAATTTCCGCTACCAAGAGCAGTCCAAAGAGCCTTGGGCGTCGATTTTTCCTTAGAAACAGAAATTCCACCACTAACACTCCAAATAACAAAGACTGCAACAAAAACCAAAAGTAAATATTTTAATCTTTTGGACATGAAATTTTTTGTTTTTAATTTCTTCTCTAGTCCGAGGAGAGGGATTCGAACCCCCGTAGGGACAAGCCCGACAGATTTACAGTCTGTTGCAATTGACCACTCTGCCACCCTCGGTAAACGATTTCCCCTCATCTTAAAACGAAAAAATAAAAAGTCAAAGATTTTGTAGATTATATCTTAATAGTTTTGACATTTGCAATTATTTACGTTTAAATAGTATCAATTATATCTATTGGGCTCGTAGCTTAATTTCCGCCAGAGGCGGACAGGGTCCGAGCGGTCGCCAAGCGACAAGGTTAGAGGTTTAAAAGTTGGGCTCGTAGCTTAGTTGGTAGAGCGCCTCCATGGCATGGAGGAGGTCAGGGGTTCGAGTCCCCTCGAGTCCACCAAAAAAATTTTATGGAATCATCTAAAGTCAAAGAAACATACAACGCAACGGAGAAAGAAGTCTACTGGCAGAAATTCTGGGAAGAAGCTAATATTAATAAATTTAACCCTAGCTCATCTAAGGAACTTTTCACTATCGATACTCCTCCTCCAACTATTTCTGGTGCTCTTCACCTGGGGCATATTTATTCTTATTCGCAAGCCGAAGTTATCGCTCGCTTTCGTCGTTTGGCCGGTTTTAACGTTCGCTATCCGATGGGATTCGATAATAACGGCTTACCAACGGAAAGATTAGTGGAAAAAGAGAGGAACATTCAAGGTCATAATATGCCTCTGGCCGATTTTGTCAAAATTTGTTTAGAAGTTACCGATCAATATAAAGAAAAATACAGTCGACTCTGGAAATCGTTGGGACTTAGTGTTGATTGGGATTTGGAATATTCAACTATTTCTTCTGAATCGCAAAAGCTGGCTCAAACAGTTTTTAAAGAACTTTTTGAGAAACGAGCCATCTATCAAAAAGAGGCTGTAGCTCTCTATTGCCATCGTTGTCGTACTTCCGTCGCTCAAGCCGAAGTCGAAGACCAAGAAAGGGATTCTGTTTTTTATGATATCGCTTTCTCAGAAGAAAACAATGACAATCTAATTATTGCTACGACTCGACCAGAACTTCTACCGGCCTGCGTCGCCGTTTTTGTTCATCCAGACGACCAAAGATACACCGGAGTAGTCGGAAAAACAGTTAAGACCCCTTTTGGCAAAAAAATATCCGTTTTAGCTGACGATAAAGTTTCCATTGAAAAAGGTACCGGCGCTGTGATGTGTTGCACTTATGGGGATGAAACAGATGTTTATTGGGTTCGCCAATATAATCTGCCAGAAAGAATTATTTTGGGCAAAAACGGTAAATTTTTAGAAATAGCTGAATTACCGGAAATCTCCTCAAAATCTATAGTTGAAGGTAGAAAAATAATTGTTGCTAAATTAAGAAAGCTAAACGCCATCACCGA
Organism: bacterium; assembly: GCA_021779255.1. Taxonomy (GTDB): domain Bacteria; phylum Patescibacteriota; class Minisyncoccia; order CAIUEV01; family CAIUEV01; genus JAJYBC01. The sequence continues at coordinate 12,211 of JAJYBC010000006.1, forward strand.
CGAACGACCGATTAAGCACAATGTCGGGGTTCACGAACGTTGCGGTACCCCCATCGAGCTTCTGTCTACCAAGCAATGGTTCATTAAAATGCTCGATAAGAAAGAAGATTTACTAAAAGCTGGCCAAAAAATTAAATGGCATCCCTCGTTTATGCTAAAACGTTATGAAGAGTGGGTTTCCGGCCTGAAATGGGACTGGTGCATTTCTCGAGAAAGATTTTTCGGCGTGCCAATTCCGGCCTACACTTGCGATTCTTGCGACCATATTTATCTACCGAACGAAAATAATTTTCCTATCGATCCTAAAATTCAAACCGAAGTTTTGTCTTGTCCTAAATGTCAAAAAGGGAATTTAATACCCGAGAAAGGCGTTCTGGATACTTGGTTTACTTCCTCTCTAACACCTGACATTAATAATATTTTTCCAACTAATAACCAACTGGCAGAAAAGCTGTACCCGATGTCTTTGCGACCGCAAGGTCACGATATTATTCGCACCTGGGCCGTTTATTCAATTTTGATGGGACTTTATCGCCATCAAGAAATTCCTTGGCGAGAATTGATGATTTCCGGTCATATTCTACTTCGTAAGGGTGAAAAAATCAGTAAAAAAACGGGCGGTGGCCAGTTTAAACCCGAAGATGTCATCAAGAATCATTCGGCCGATGCCATTCGCTATGCCATGTACGGCGCTTCTTTAGGTAGGGATGCTTTTTATGATGAACAAGAAGTCAAGAAGGGTAAAAAGCTAGTCGTTAAGATTTACAATGCCGGCAAGTTTATTCTCAGCCATTTAACAGATTTTTCCAAAGATAATATTGCGAATCAGCCTGAATTGGAAACTCTTGATCGCTGGATTATTTATAGATCTTATGTTGTAGCTCAAAAAATGGCCAAAGAATTCGAAAAATACGAATACAACAAGGCTCGCATCCTTTTCGAGAATTTCTTTTGGTCAGATTTTTGTGATAATTACTTAGAGATTGTTAAAGGAAGACTCTGGAACGAGGAAAAATCAAGTGAAAAATATCAATCGGCGCAATATGCTCTTTACCTCACTTATCTCAACATTCTCAAAATAATTTCTCCCTTTATGCCGCATATTACCGAGGAGATGTATCATGCTAAGCTATTAGCAAATAATAGAATAATCAGTCAAACAGACTCCGGTTTTTTTGCCAGTTTAGAAGAACAAACAAGTATTCATCTAACAGCTTGGCCAATCGATCAACAAAATATAAGTCTAACCGAAGAAGAGCTTTTAGGTGTAGAACTGATGCTCACAACCATAGCCGAAGCTCGAAAATATCGCGCTTCCCAACAACTGGCTATGAACGTAATTATCCCCTCTTTTACCGTCAATGGTAAAAAAAAGGCCGAACTTTTATTAAAACCTTTTTTGGCCGATTTACTTTTTGTTATCAAAGCGGAAAAAGTAGTTTTTTAAATAAAAAAGCGCTAATTGTTTAGCGCTTTAAAATATTTTCAATTTAAATTTGATGGTTTCTATTCTTTCGGCACGAAGCAGAACCACCAAGTAATACTGTCCACAGTGGGACTGGAGAAAAAGCCTTTGACTCTAACTAGTTTAAATTTACTCGGATCTAGTTCTTTTCTTCGCAAAGTACGCTCAAAAATTTCTTCGATGGAAAGCATACCGCCTGAAGTATAACGTCCGTGTCGCATAAAATACGAAGCGGTTTTTTGACGAATAAGCTTCTCAAAAGGCAATTTTTCGAAATTAGGGTCTTTATAATCAAATAACAAATTATGGACTCTTTCCGTTTCTTCCGTTATTGGATCTTTTAAAAAGTTAGTCTGCACCGGTGCCGATGATGAAGAAAGATCTTCTTCGCCTATGCAGGGAGACCATTGCAAAAGCAAAAATAAAACCACCCCTAAAATAACTCTGGTAATTTTCATCGAAAACCCTCCTTGATGAATTTTATAACTAAAATAATTTCGCTAGTTAAAGACCAGTTGTCTATTTAACTACACCCAAACAAACAAAAAGTCAATAGAGAACTAACTTTTATTTGTTTATCTCTAAAATTTATTTTTGAAAATATTTTTGAACTCTCACGACGACAAGACCGCCAATGATGGCTGTGACCAATTGTGGCCAACTCATCATAAAAGCTACCACACCGGTTAATTTTAAAATATAGAGAACGGGTAGAAAGATTACAGCCGTTTTTACCAAAGCACCAGCAATAACGCCAAAGTAGAGAAAAACGCTTTTTTTGAATTGATTAACTACTAGGCTAAAAGTCATAATCATCGCAATATTACCGGCGATAATATACGGGATGGCTAACACAGCTTGTGGAGGTAACATACCGCGAAGCAAGGCTATCATCGACGGCACTACGGCAATAAAAATCGCGTTGGCTATGCCCACGCGCAAAGCTACCCAAAATAAAACCGCGTTAACAATTGGACCAACAATAAACTGATTCTGCGGTGTGTGCGCCAAAAGAGCGGGAACAATCACTGCTACTGTCGTAGCGATAGCCGTCTCTGTCAAAGCCTGAGTCTTTACATTCATCCACGTTTTCGACCAAACCGCCACCGCCTCTTGAGATTTTTCTTCTGGAAGCATAGTTTTTGTTTAAAAATAATAAAATTATTTATTCAATATTTTTGTTCTCAACTGCTGTCCAATACTGAGGAGAAACATTATCACAAGCTACAAAGGGCTCTGATAAATTAATATCTATATCCCGATAAATACTTACTCCGCTACCGGCACTAACATAGACTCTAATTGTTGTATTATTAATCCAACGATATTCACTAGTATGATAATCACCTATAAAAATAGTTTTTATCTGAAATAGTCGAGGATCAATGATTTTTAAAGCCCATTCTTTATTAAAAGTTTCCACCATTATACCATCATAAAAAGCTAAGTGTTTATTATTCGGCGACCACTCCAACTGAGGGGCTTTATAGCTCTCTGTCTCGCTAATTTCTCTGTGAATTCCCAAATAATTAATTTTAACCCAAATAGATTTTTCATCACTACCACGATAAAAATAGAAAAGATCTTTTGGGAAAAAAATAAAACCTATTAGATAAAGAAAAATTATTAAAAAAAATACAAATAGAAGTAAAAAAAATAAATAACGAGTAGGTATTTTTAGTACTTTTTTCATATTATAAGATTAATTGGGACTCCAATAAAAATAAGTATCACCAATTTTTTTAATAAATTTTCCTTGAGGAATTACGTTTTTTTCAAACCATTCTTGAGTAATTCCAACTCCGTGAAAATGAGTTGCCCTTGTCGGATTAATTGTTTCTCTTGCAACAATATTCTTAGCAATCTGGTAGCATTTATACCAAGCTTTTTTTGTTTGGTCATTTGAACCTTTAAAGCCGAATGGGTCGATAATTTTAAGAAAATTTGAATCTTTAATTTTAAATGGATCATACTGACCTTCTTGCAGAATAACTTCGTGAGCTGTATTCGGCCACCACGATTTCGCTTCAATTCTGTTTATAACTGACCAGCCAACCCATTTTTTAGCTTCATCTGGTTGATTACGAGCTTCTCCAAAAATTAATCTAGCTAAAATAATTTCTTCTGGATCGTCGTTGAAATTGCCTGTCCATAGAGGATTGTCTGCTGTTGGTATTCTTTTATTTGTATCTGATTGTATTTCACCACCATCGTTATTATTCTCTATTTTATTAATTTTCAAATTTATCGTCTCAACTCTTGGCATCTTGTCAGCCCAGAGCTCGATATAGTGCAGTTTTTTATCTAAGTTTAAGTCTTGATTAAATTCTTTGATGGCTCCTTCCAGTATTCCTCCACACCAAAACCAGTTTCGGTGAAGCAAAGTAGCGGGATTTTTAACAATATTACCATCAATAATTAATTTCAGATCATCACTATCTTTTGGCCAAGGAGATTTTTGAGCACTGGCTTGAATTTTGAGATTTTTTAAGCCTAGACTAACTAAAATTATCGTTATCCAGGGGCGTCGATTACCATCTTCAGCTGGATTGTCTTCCGGTATATAATTTATCTCTTGATTTTTAATCTTATAAACTGTAATATTTTTAAGCAAAGGATTCTTCTGGGCGAAAAAGTGTAAATTATGTTGACCTCGTCCTAGATGAGTTACGATTAGATTAGTTTTATTTAAACCATTTAAATCATTCCCATTCCAACTGGCTTCCCCATCAAAAAGACCTTTTTTACCGTTTAATTTGGAAAACTCTATATTATCTAATTTAACAATCAAGTTATCATCAGAATAAAAAGAGATAAATCTAAGATTGATCAAATTGTTCCACCAACCTTTTGCGCTGGCCGTTATTTCCAGAGCGTAAAGACCATCCTTATCAATCCCAAAAGGAAAATTGAAATTTTCGGCAACGACCAAATTCAGAGTTTCCTTGCGAATTTGGCGCATAGTTTTTGTTTAAAAATATTTTAATAACCTCCTATTGATTGACCTGTCTTATTTATTGAAAAAACCATTTTTTTTATGATACACTAAAAAAATGAAAAAAACTAATCAAATTCAAGTGGCTTTGGCCCCGATGGCCGGTGTCAGCGATAGCGCTTTTCGTCTGATGAATCAAATGGGTGGTTGCGATCTAACTTACAGTGAGATGGCGCACGTCAATGGCGTCAGCTACCTAGGTCGCAAAACTTTTAACCTTCTACAAACTCACTTGAGCGAAAAAAAATATATTGTTCAGCTTTTCGGCAATAATCCGCAATATTTTGCTCGCGCCACTAAAATTATCAGCCAGAAAGGATTACCTGTCGCTAGTTATAAGCCTTTTGATAAACAACAATTAAATTTTGTTAGCCAAATAGTTACTAGCCTAACTGCTCGCTATTCAATTAAGAATAATCCCGAGCTAGCTTCTTTTCAACTTTTTTGGCGTAATTTTTTGAAATTTCAAGCCGATTTAATTCTTCTTCAAACTTTACCGAAGAAACAAAGAGAGCTTTACCTGATTCCGGCCGGTTTAGATATCAACCTAGGTTGTCCCGCCAAGAAAGTTTTTGGTCACGGTTCGGGCGCCGGTCTTTTTACTGACATTCCCAAAATCAGACAGGTGGTCGAAACTGTTCTAGAAAATACTGATTTGCCCATTTCTCTTAAGCTACGGACTTCTGTTAGAGACGTTTCAGTTTTTGATGCGCTAAACGCTTTGGCCGATTTACCTTTAAAACACATTATGATTCACGGTCGCTCGTACGAGCAAGGTTTTTCGGGAAATATCGACGTAGAGACTATCAAAAAAACGATTGCAAAATATCCTCAATTTGAATTTTGGGTCAACGGCGGAATTATAGATTATAGCTCCGCTCAAAAAATTATATTGGCTACGGGATGTCAAAGATTAGGCATCGCCAGAGGATCTTGGGGTAATCCATTGTTAGCCAATACGATAAAAAAAATCCCGGATTTTGCAGAGACGCCCAAATTGGGCGTCTCTGCAAAATCCATCCCCGTCCATTGCGCTCTAGCCTATATTCATACTATTCTTAATTCTCAATCCAAAGGGTCAAAAGGCTTTTTTGAAATCAGGAAACATCTTGCCTGGTATTTCAAGGATTTCACCGGCGCCAAAGATTGGCGTAAAAAGCTGGTTACAGTTAAAAGCATTCCCGAAGTGGAAAAAATATTAAAACAGATATTAAAAGCAAAAAAATAATCTGGTCGGAACGGCGGGATTTGAACCCGCGGTCTCAGGACCCCCAGCCCTGCGCATTTGGCCAGCTATGCTACGTTCCGTTCCATCTTCCTTCTCTCCTTATCTAAAATATATTGCTGACCGATCATTAGAATAGTTGAGGTTGTCCAATAAAGTGCTAAACCGGCTGGAAAAGTAACTCCGATAAAAACCGTTAAAAGGGGAAAAATATAAAGCATCTGCTTATTCATCGCTTCAGTCATGTCAGAAGCCATATCGCTTTCCGGTTTTTTCACCTCCGTAAGACTATTTTTTGACTCTTCTTTTTTTATTTCCGTTCCTAACGCTTTTTCTTCTTTCTTGCGAGTTTCCATCATTTTCATCATTTGCTTCGTCTGAAAAAATTGAGCTGAGCCGGCAATCAAAGCAAGAACAACACCTCCAGTGTTAATAATGTCAATGCCATTTTTACCGAAATTCAGACGAAAAAGCTCTCCCAAATTAAGAGTAGCTCCTTTTTGACCTAAATCCATAATTCCCAAGAAACTAGTTTTAATTGTACTGGGATGAGAAACCCAGCTATAGAGCTGATTTTGATCAAGATTACCCAAACCCGCAATTAAAACCCGATAAAGAGCGATGAAAATTATAACCTGCACAACCATCGGCAAACAGCCGGAAGCCGGATTAAAGTCGTGTTCTTTATAAAGACTCATCATCTCGGCGGAAAGTTTTTCTTTATCGTTTTTGTGTTTTTCTTGAATTTCTTTCAGTTTTGGCTGAATTTGCTTTAATTTTTTCTGGTGTTCCAAAGATTTTTTAGCAATGGGGAAAAGAATCACTCTCACTACAAAAGTCACAGCAATAATCGCCAACCCCAAATCACCAAAAATATTATAGAACAAAACCAAAAGATTAGTTAACGGACGAAAAAGGATCTCGTGAAAAAGATTTGAGAGCATAGACGGTAATTAAATGGATAATGGAAAATAGAGAATGGAAAAGAAAAAGCTTCGAACTAATTACTTCCATTTTCCATTTTCCATTTTCCATTTTCCATTTTCTATTTTCTATTTTCTATTTTCTATTTTCTATTTTCTTATAATGTCAGACATTTTTGTTTTGTTCAAAATATTTGGGCAAATCTTATTTTCCTGCTACTTTGAAAAAGTGTTTAATCCGCCTTACTTAAATCCACGTGGTGTAAATCCGTGGCCGAAGCGAGAAGTTTGATAATATACTATAGGCATAAGTTTGTAGTGCTTAATAATTGATTATTTGGAATATTACGAGTAATATATTAGTGATAGTTTGCTGAAAAATTTATAAAGAAAAACACTGACATGATCAACGATAAACAAAAAATTGACGGTGAATACACCGCCAAACAGATTCAAGTTTTGAAGGGATTGGAGCCGGTTCGTAAAAGACCGGGTATGTACATTGGGGGAACGGGAGAAGAAGGTTTACACCATCTTGTCTGGGAAGTGGTTAACAACTCGATCGACGAATCTTTAGCCGGTTTTTGTCGCAATATTAAAGTCAAACTGTTACCTGATAATTTAGTTTCAGTCGCCGATGATGGCAGAGGTATTCCCGTGGAAATTCATCCTGAAACGAAAAAATCCACTTTGGAAACTGTGATGACGACTCTTCACGCCGGAGGTAAATTCGGTAGCGGTGGTTATAAAGTTTCCGGCGGTCTGCACGGAGTCGGTGTTTCGGTCGTTAATGCTCTTTCTGAATATCTTTGCGTTCGAGTTAAAAGGGAAAATAAGTTGTTTGAACAAATTTACGAGAGAGGCAATCCTAAAAAAGATGTTCAAGAAGTCGGCCAATCAACCGAGAATGGCACGGAAGTTATTTTTTCACCCGATAAACAAATTTTTGCTGAAATCAGTTGGAATAAAGATAAAATTTTAGAATATTTGCGTCATCAAGCTTATCTTACTCACGATATTCACATTTCTTTTGTTGATTTACGAGAAGTACCGGAAAACGAACAAGTCAGTTTCGAAGCTGAGAACACTCAAGTTTTTTATTTTGAAGGTGGCATAGTTTCTTATTTAGAGGCTCTCAACGCTGGCAGGGAAGTTAAAAACAAACCGATTTTTATTCATAAAGAAGAAGCGGAAACGGAAGTGGAGATTGCTTTACAATATAACGATGGTCTCAAAAGTCGGATGTTTCCTTTTACTAACAATATTTTAAACCCAGGTGGAGGAACTCATCTCGCCGGCTATCGCAACGCCCTTACTCGCGTTTTTAACGATTATGGTCGCAAACAAGGTTGGATCAAAAAGAAAGAGGAAACTTTGACTTCGGAAGACGTTATCGAGGGTATGACCGTAATCATCTCCGTTCGTATGTCTGACTCTCCTCAATTTGAAGGCCAGACCAAAGATAAGTTGGGTAACCCAGAAATTAAAGGGATTGTCTATCGAATTACCAAATCGGGTCTAGAAGAGTTTTTGGAAGAAAATCCTTCTGATGCTCGCGCTATTTTAGGCAAATGTCTCTTGGCCGCCAAAGCTAGGCGGGCGGCTAAAGCAGCTCGCGACAATGTTATTCGTAAGGGAGCGATGGAAGGTATGACTTTACCGGGGAAACTAGCCGATTGTTCCTCTCGCAACCCAGAAGAGTGTGAATTGTATATTGTTGAGGGCGACTCGGCTGGCGGTTCAGCCAAACAAGGACGTAATCGTCGTTTTCAAGCTATTTTACCTCTTCGTGGTAAAATTCTCAACGTAGAAAAAGCTCGCATGGATAAAATGCTTAGCTCCGAAGAAATTAAAAACTTGATTATCGCCATGGGGGCTGGCATCGGTGAACAAATTAATAAAGAAAAACTACGCTATAATCGTATAATTATTATGACTGATGCCGATGTAGACGGAGCTCACATCCGTACTCTGCTTTTAACTTTTTTCTATCGCAATTTTGAATTTTTAGTCAATGAAGGTCATCTTTTTATCGCTCAACCACCTCTTTACAAAATTCAACAAGGTAAGAAAAACCATTACGTTTATAACGATGAAGAGAAAGAAAAAATTCTCGCTGAATTTAGAGGTAAAATCGAGAATTTAGACGAAAAAGTAGGAAACCAAGAAGAAGAAATTTCGAAAGAGAACGAAAACAACGAAGAAAAAATCAAAAAATCCGGCATCAGCATCCAACGTTACAAAGGTTTGGGAGAAATGAATCCGGAACAACTCTGGGAGACTACTATGAACCCAGAAAATCGAATTATGCTCAAAGTCAACAGCGAAGATGCCGAAAAAGCCAGCCAGATTTTCGAAACCTTAATGGGAAGCGAGGTTGCTCCTCGTCGTCAATTTATTCAAAATAAAGCCAAAGAAGTCAAAAACTTGGACATCTAAAATATTCTATGAACAGTCGTTTTCTCTCCAATCTCAATTCACCGCAGAAACAAGCGGTGGAACATGAATCTGGACCGGCCTTGGTTATTGCCGGAGCCGGCAGTGGCAAAACTCGCGTTCTTACTCATCGCGTGGCTTATTTGGTTAGTCAAGGAATTAAACCGGAAAATATTTTAGCTATCACTTTTACCAATAAAGCCGCCAAAGAAATGGCTAAACGAATCGGTGAAATAATGGGATTTTCTTCGACTAACCGCTTTTTTGGCGGTGGTTTCGACCGTTCTCCGTTGCCTCATGTCGGCACATTTCATTCCATCGGAGCTCGTATCTTAAGGCAAGAAGCGGAAAAAATTGGTTACCAAAAAACTTTCGCCATTTTCGACGAAGAAGATCGGGAGAAATTAATTCGTCAAATTATGAAAGAAAAGGAAATTAATATCGATCAATTTCCTATCCGACGAATTCAAGATTTTATCAGTCAAGCCAAAAATCGTCTACTAGGTCCTGATTATTTTATTGACCAAGCCGAAAATTTTTTCGAAGAAATGGCTGGAAAAATCTATTTCGATTACCAAAAGAATTTAAAAGAACAAAGCGCTTTCGATTTTGATGATTTGATTTTAGTTCCCGTCAAGCTTTTCCAAGAAAACGAAAATTTACGTCAAAATTATCAAAATCAATTTCGCCATATTCTAGTCGATGAATATCAGGATACTAACCGAGCTCAATACCAATTTGTTCAACTTCTAGGTCAAAAACATCACAATATTTTTGTAGTCGGCGATGATTTCCAAGGAATCTATGGCTGGCGCGGAGCCGATATTCAAAATATTCTCAGCTTCGAAAAAGATTACCCCGAAGCTAAAGTTATTTTACTGGAACAAAATTATCGCAGCACTCAAAATATTTTAAAAGCCGCCAACGAAATAATTGCCAAAAATGAAGGACAGAAAAAGAAAAAACTTTGGACAGAAAATATAGCGGGAGAAAAAATTCAACTTTTCTACGCCACTGACGAAAAAAATGAAGCTGAATTTATTGTGCAAGAAGTCAAAAAAATGAGAGAACAAAATCCTGCTTTTTCCGCCAAAGAAGTCGCCATTCTTTATCGTACTAACGCTCAGTCGAGAGCTATCGAAGAGGCTTTACTTCGCTCTAACATTTCTTACCATTTAGTAGGCGCCCTTCGCTTTTATGCTCGTAAAGAAATTAAAGATGTTCTAGCTTATTTTCGCCTTATAGCCAACCAATTTGACGAAATCAGTTTGCGTCGCGTTTACAATACGCCAAAGAGAGGTTTGGGTAAAAAGGCTTGGCAATTAATTAAAAAAATTGCTCAAAAAGAGCAAAAAAACGTCGGTGAGCTTCTTTTAAATCAAAATTTGTGGGAAAAAGTTTTATCCCAGAATCCAACTTTGGTTAAATGGGAAAAATTAAAAAACGAATTACAACAATTTCAAGTTATTTTAGAGGAAAATATTTTAAGTGAATCGCTGGAAAAATTGCTTAAGATAACTAAATATTCCGATTATTTAATCAGCGAAGATGAGTCCGGCGAGGAACGTTTAGAAAATATCAAAGAGCTGGAAACAGTCATGAAAAAGTACGATTTGAAAGGTCCAGCCAAACAAGTTCTACCTCAATTTTTGGAAGAAATCAGTTTAATGTCTGCCGAAGACAAAAATCCCAGCGATATCAATCACCGAATTAATTTAATGACTCTTCACTCTGCTAAAGGCTTGGAATTTAATCATGTTTTTATTGCCGGTATGGAAGAAGGGATTTTTCCGCATAATCGTTCAACTCTAAATCCTGCTGAGATGGAAGAAGAGCGCAGACTTTGCTATGTCGGTATTACTCGAGCCAAACAAAAACTTTTTTTCACTTGCGCTAAGACTCGTCGTCTTTTCGGTAATCTTCAAATGAATCCTGCCTCTCGTTTTATTAGTGAAATTTCCCCAGAATTATTGGAGAAACAAGAAGGCGGACTGCAAATTGAAACGGAAATAAAATTGGATATTCGAGTAGGGAAAAAATCGGAGGTTGGAGAAAAAATTATTTCCTCGGAAAGGTGGCAAGATGGTGATAAAGTTTTTCATCATATTTTTGGTAAAGGCGTTATTGTTAGTCAAGATCGCAATATTTTGATAGTTGCCTTCGCCGGCACCGGCATCAAAAAATTGGATGGCACTATTGCTCCTCTAAAAAAAATAGACGAGAAGAGACCAAAGAAACCGGTAGTGTAAATTTGAACAATTCTATTCACGAAAAATAATTTAGATTTTATTTAAAAACTAATTTTCGTAAATAATTATTAAAATCTAATTTATGGATCCTATCATTCTCCACACTGACGGTGGTTCGCTTGGCAATCCCGGCCCTTCAGCCGTTGGCGTTGTCATTGAATACGAAAATCAAAAAAAAACTTATGCTGAAGATATCGGTTATGGTACTAATAACGAAGCCGAATACAAAGCTTTAATTTTAGCTTTACGTAAAACCAAATCTTTAATTGGTAGTCAAAAAGCCAAAAAAGCCCAGCTGGTCTGTTATTTAGACAGTTTACTAGTAGTCAATCAACTTAACCATCAATACCAAATTAAAAACGAAAAGATTGTTCCTCTTTTTATCACCATTTGGAATTTAATGCTGGAATTTGGTCAAGTTAACTTCCGGCACGTTCCTCGCGAACAAAATCAAGAAGCCGACGATTTAGTAAAAAGTGTTTTTAAAAAAGATGATCAAAAAGTACTATTCTAGAAATTTTTAATTCTGTTGTTCTATGTCCGACCTCAAAGAAGCTTTGCTTTACGAAAAATTTTCCTCTGGTGTCGCTATGTGCGAACTTTGTCCTCGTAATTGTATTATTATGCCATACAGGGGCGATGTTTGTTGGGAAAGTTTATCTAATTTAAAAAAAGAAAATCTAGGCTTTTGTGGCACCAGAGTCAATTTAAAAGGAAAATTGTATGCCATCAATTACGGACGAGTTACTAGTCTCGATGTTGATCCCATCGAGAAAAAACCCTTGTTTCATTTTCACCCCGGAAATAAAGTTCTTTCTTTTGGCAGTTTCGGTTGTAATTTACGTTGCCCTAATTGTCACAATTGGGAGATCTCTCAAACGTCTTCTTTAATTAACAGTTGCCCCGCTTCCGCCCTTTCTATTGTAAAAAATTTCTCCGCCATTGAAGCCAACGAAATCGTCAATCAGGCTTTGGAAAACAATTGCTTTGGTATTTCTTACACTTTTAACGAACCAACAGTTTCTTTAGAATTCGTTCTGGAAGTTATGCGTCTGGCTCATAAGGCCAAACTGAAAAATATTTGGGTAACTAACGGTTTCTTTTCTCAAAAAACTCGAAAAATAATTTTACCTTGGATTGATGCTGCCAACGTTGATCTCAAATCTTTTAACCAAAAATTTTATCGCTCGCACTGCAAAGGTAGTTTAATCACCATTTTGAGAAATATTGAAGCGATGGGCAATCAAGGCATTCACTTGGAAATTAGCACCTTACTTCTTTCCAAATTAAATAATGATTTCCAAAATCTTTTTCAACTGGCCACTTTTATCGTTAAACGAATTTCTCCTTATACTCCTTGGCATTTATTGAATTTCTCCGCTTCAGTTTCTTGGCAAATGCAAGATTGGCCGTCAATCGACGATCAGGAAATTAAAAAAGCCTTCAAAATAGGCAAAGAGGCGGGGCTTAAATTTATTTACGCCCGTAGACTTCAAGCTTTAAATCAAGAAGCGAAACAAGAGCAAGATTCTTCACAAAATATTTCCCTCGACACTTTCTGTTCCAACTGCCAAGCCCTCGCTGTTAAGCGTTCCGAGTACGCAGTGGAACGCTTTGACGAAAACGGCTCCTGCCAAAAATGTGGCCAAAAGCTGTTTCTCGACTATTAAAAATAGTATAAATTTTATTAAGAACTAAGAGCCATAAAGCTTATTCTTGGAGGATTACCCCCACTCCAACAAGGTGAAAAATAAAATGAGTCATCTTTTTTAATTGGTATACTAGTTATCGCCCCGTTAGCACTCGAAGCCGCTGTTTCAGCATAACCATAAACTTCTCCGTTAATAGTAAGAATATCTTTTGACTTGCAAATAAAATCCTGTAGGGGCACCCCTTGTGGGTGCCCGAGGTTTTGTAAATTTATGCCAATACAATCGGGTGGGCACAAGGCCCGCCCCTACGGATGAGCGTGATAACCGCGACCCTACAATTTTTATTCCAGACTCTTTTCATACGTATCGGCATAACCAAGCACGCGGTCGCCATACCAACCGAAACTAGCCCAATTACCCCCTGCCAAATAAATACTGGCCGCTTTGTGCTCCGCCGTACGATCGTGAGAAGTTACACCCTCTACTTTAGCCAATTTTAACCCCATCGCTGTTAATGCATCTCGCAAGTTCCACGGATCTGGTGGATTATGACCAGTAACACTGGCTACCGCCGCTTTATAACCAAGCCAAGTGGTCGGCATAAACTGCGCCGGCCCCATAGCCCCGCCCCAACCGCTACATTCTCCGCTGGCATTCCGATAACACGGTTTGCGAGAAATAGGTTTGTCTTGGGGATTATAACCTAACTCGGTACAAATACCCTTAAATTTGTCCCATTGAGCCGGATTCATGTCAGTAGTATACCGACCACCGCCAACGTTATTACCCATATTTGATTCCACTTTTAAAACCCCTAACAAAAAAGCCGCTCTCACTCCTGTTAAACCGGCCACGGTTTTCGCCTCCTCCAACGCCTGACCGAAATCGATTTTAGCGCCCAAACTTTGTAGAGCCGTAATTTCTGAAGCCAGCCGGCTGGCTGTTTCCGAGCCTTTATCAATTAAATCCTGCAATCTACCTTGCTCTTGTTGAGTTTCTTTCAATAATTCCTCTCGATCTTGGCGATCTTGTTCCAAAGAAACTCTTTGCGCTTCCTGCATACTATAAAGCGCCACTTGCTCATTTTTTTTCTCGTCCAGATCATCCTTTTCTTGGGTTAACGTTAATTTGTCAGTTTTCAACTGACCTAACAGTTCTTGCAATCTTTCTTCAAAAGTTGCAATATTTTCAATTTCTTTAAAATAATCAGAAAAACTAGGCTTTTCCAACATAATTTCCACTATCGTTTTTTTATCCAATAAATTAAGCTCTTGCACGTATTGCTCCAAGAAAACTTTACGTTTATTAATTTCTTTTTCTTTCGAAAAGATTTCTTCTTCTTTGGCAGTAACTAATTTTTCAACTTCGTTTAAGCTGTCTCCCGTTTGTTTTAAAGAAACTTCCGCTTCTTGCATCTTTTTTTCCAGCAAAGCGATTATTTGCACTATTGTTTCCGATTTTTGCTCCATTACATTGGAGCTTTTTTCATAAGTATTAACTTTATTGCGAACAGAGTCTAATTGTTCTTGTTTTTGTCTTAGCTGTTCTTGCTTTACCGGATCGGGTGTATTTTGATTATTGTTATTGCTGTTGGCATTATTAACGTTCGTATTTAAATTAACGTTAGCGTTATTATTCGCGTTAGTATTAACATTAATGTTTTTATTGTTACTATTGCTATTGTCCTTGGCCCAAGAGACGGGAAGAATGCCAATGGCAATTATTGTTATGGCTAAAGACAAGAAATTTATACCTAAATTTTTATATTTGATATTATACATAAATTAATTTTCAATTTCTAATTTTATTTTCCCATTCCAAAAATTCCCACAATCAAACCGACAATACCCGTCACCCCCGACAAAATCCAAAACCGCATTACTACTTTATTTTCCGGCCAACCAAGAGCCTGCAAGTGATGATGAAAGGGCGAAGAAAGAAAAATTTTTCGACCCCATAATTTTTTAGATGTTAATTGAACTATCACCGACATCGATTCAAGCACGTAAATAAAACAAACGATCGGCAGGATAAAAGCCGATTTAGTCACCATAGCCACCACACCGAGAGCCGTCCCCATAGAAATCGCTCCTGTGTCACCCATAAAAAATCGAGCCGGATTAATATTAAACCAAAGAAAAGCCAAAAGACTGCCCACAATCACAGCGCAAAAAACCGAAAGATCAATTCTATGTTGAACAAAAGCAATCACCCCAAAAACTGAAAAAGCAGTTAGGAGCACTCCTCCGTTAAGACCATCAAGCCCATCCGTTTCATTGGAAGAAATAGCCGTTGCTAAGATAACAAATACGAAAAAAGGAATATACCACCAACCGATTTCCAAATCACCGAAACCCGGCAAGTGGATACTGTTGAAATCTAATTTATAAAAAAACCAGAGTCCCCCCGCCAAAGCAATCATAAAAAGCCACCAGAAACGATACAAGAAACGAACGCCACCGCCCTTGTTGGAACCCATGCCTCTGGTTGTCTTAACATCGTCAACTACTCCTAAAATTCCCGTGGCCACCAAAGCAAACATCGGGAGCCAAGTTTGTGATCGACTAAGAAAATCCCAATCCACCCAAATCCCTCCAAAAAGAATTTTGAGAAGCCTGAGAACCAAAGCCATAATCAAAACAGTTACCCAAATCAGCAAACCACCCATCAAAGGAGTTCCCGCTTTATCTTTATGCAGACTATAAAAAATCGGCGCTTCTTTGCCGTCAACCGAACGAGTCTTAATTTTAGCTCTAACACCGTAACGATAGAGAAAACCAGTTAAAATCGGTGTCCACAACATAGCAAAAACAAAAGCTATCAGGGCAAGGGAGAAGACCTTAATAATATTCATATAAAGCGGAACCGAATGAATGTCAGCGAAACTCATAAGATTAGATTTTTTTAACTTTTATTAAATTACTTTGATTTTTTTCCGGAAAATTAGCTCTTATCGCCGATTGATTTTCAAATTGATTAATTCGATCTTCTCTCATAACGTTGCTTTTACGAGTTTGGGGAAACTCTTGTTCCGCTAAATCAATTTTCTTCCCCCATTCTTTTTCACCTTCTTTTTGAGTTTTTTCAATTAAGGCAACAAAATCCAAAATTTTTTCCAAATCATCGATTAAAGTTTTCTTTTCGGTTTTATCCAGCTTTAAATGAGCTAAACGAATCGATTTTTCCAATTGAGTTTTAAGATTGTTTGGCATATTCAAAAATTATAGTCTTTTTATTAACAACCCGTCTTCCACTAGCTTCCACCTTTGGTATAATGAGATAAAAAAATAAATTCTCAAAATAATTTATTTTTGGCTATTTATTTTTTTAGTTTATTTTATGAAGATAGGCCTTTTAATTTTGATCTTCCCCTATGAAAAACAACAAAGAAATCAAAACGGTGACAGTTATCGGTATTGGCTACGTCGGATTACCTTTAGCTTGTGTTATTTCTCAGAAAAATTATCGTGTTTTCGGTCTTGATTTAAACGAAAAAGCCGTATCCTTGGTTAACCAAAAAATAGCCCCTTTCAAGGACGAATTTGTAAAAAAGATCTTGCCCCAAGCCAAGGTTAAAGCTACTAGCGATCCTTCTGTTCTCAAAAAAACCGATATAGTGATTATCTGTGTTCCCACTCCCGTTGATAGTCGTCATTTGCCGGTTTTTAAGCCGTTAGAAAGCGCTGTCACTTCCATTATTAATAATTTTCAGAAAGGCGTGTTAGTCGTTGTTGAATCAACAATCAATCCGGGAGTTTGTGAAGAAATTGTTCTTCCCCTTTTTGAGAGGGCTGGTTACAAGGTCGGTCAAGATTTTTTCTTAGCTCACTGCCCTGAAAGAATTAATCCCGGCGACCCTAAATGGAATGTTAGCAATATTAATCGTTGCGTCGGTGGAGTAACCAAAAAATGTCTGGACAAAGCGGTCAAATTTTATCGTTCCGTCATCAAAGCCACTATTACTCCGATGGAGTCAATCAAAGAAGCGGAAGCCACTAAAACGATTGAAAATGCTTTTCGAGATATTAATATTGCTTTTGTCAATGAGTTGGCTAAGTCTTTTGACAAAATGGGTATTGACTTAAAAGATGTTATTAAAGGTGCCGCTACTAAACCTTTCGCTTTTATGCCTCACTGGCCCAGTTGTGGCGTCGGTGGCCATTGTATCCCCGTTGATCCGTATTATTTGATTGAAAAAGCCAGAAAAATTGGCTTTGAACACGATTT
Organism: bacterium; assembly: GCA_021779255.1. Taxonomy (GTDB): domain Bacteria; phylum Patescibacteriota; class Minisyncoccia; order CAIUEV01; family CAIUEV01; genus JAJYBC01. Next base: position 29,383 of record JAJYBC010000006.1, read on the forward strand.
TCTTAAACTGGCTCGCCGCATTAATTCTAGTATGCCCAGATATACAATTAAAACTTTAGCTCAAGAACTCAATGAAATTGAAAGACCAGTCAAGGGCACTAGAATAGGTATTCTAGGAGTTTCTTACAAGGCCAATATTGATGATACTCGCGACGCTCCTTTCTTTGAAATCAAGAAAGAACTTCTGGAAAGAAAAGCTAAAATTGAAATTTTTGATCCTTACGCCAAAAAAGAAAACACCGTTGAATCTTGGTCGGAGTTACTTAAAAAAGTAGAAGTCTTACTTTTAGTAACCGGTCACCGAGATTTTTCGGCTATTACACCTTTACTTTGTCGAAAAAATAACATAAAATTAGTTATCGACGGCATGAATTTTTGGGATAAAAAAGCTTTTGAAAAAGCTGGAATCAGATATAAGGGAATTGGAAGATAGAAATTATAAGTTGTTTTTAACAGTAATTTACATTGTTTCTTGACTCCTCTTTCATTTTTAGTGTGCCCCCGGCAGGGTGACTTTTCCACTAAAAATGAAAGAGGAGTCAAGAAACATATTTATTCAAATTATATGCTTTCCATCATCGTTCCTCTCTTCAACGAACAGGATAATGTCAAAAAACTCCATCAAGAAATTATGGAGGCTTTGAAGGATTTCTCCGAGCCTTTTGAAATTATTTTTATTAATGATGGCAGTACTGATGATACGTTGCAAAATTGTTTGGAGTTGAAACCACTCAAAATTATTAATTTTCGCCGTAATTTTGGTCAAACAGCCAGTTTGGACGCCGGTATTAAAGAGGCTAAAGGCGAGATTCTTATCACTCTGGATGGAGATTTGCAGAACGATCCCAAAGATATTCCTCGTCTCATCAAAAAACTCAAAAAAGAAAAATTAGATATTGTTTCCGGTTGGCGTCGCCACCGCAAAGATTCCCTTGGCAAAGTTTTTATCTCCAAAGGAGCGGAGACAATTCGCAAATATTTGATCAATGACGGTATTCACGATTCCGGTTGTACTCTTAAAGCTTATCGTCGAGAATGTTTTGAAAATATTGATTTGATGGGTGAAATGCATCGTTTTATTCCCGCCACTTTAGCTATCCACGGTTTTAAGGTCGGTGAATTGGAAGTTAACCATCGACCGAGATTGCACGGGGAAACCAAATATAATTATAAACGGACCGTCAAAGGTTTCCTGGATATGCTGGGCGTTTGGTTTTGGATGAAATACGCCGGTCGACCGTTGCATCTTTTTGGCGGTCTTGGTTTTTTTAGTTTTTTATTCGGTAGTTTTTTCTTAATTGGACTTTTTGTAGCTCGCTTTTTCTACGACTTTTCTCTTTCCAACAAAATATGGCCGCTTTTAGCTATTTTTCTCATTCTTATTGGCATTCAACTTTTTGTCTCCGGCTTAATGGCTGATATATTGATTAAAGGTTATTATAAGGGTCGGCATATGAATTATACGATCGAAAAAATAGTGGAGAGATAAAAAATTTCTAACGATTTTTCTTAAATATATTATCTTGTCATACTCACGTAATAACTCTCCTCGTCTCGTCTTCGCCGGTGGCATCGACTGGTCAGCTGAGTTTCTAAAACTATTGTTACAGAAAAAATATAATTTAATCGGCGTTATTATTCCTCTGGACAGTCAAAAAGATCGCGGACAAAAAATACGAATTTCAACCCTCAAAAAATTAGCTTTGACTAACAAATTGCCCGTTTGGCAACCAAAGGAACTAAGCGACTCTCAGTTTTTAGCTGACTTTCGCAAAACTAAGCCGGATTTAGTCGTTGTTGTCGCTTACGGGAAACTTTTCCCACCAGCTATCCTTAAAATACCAACTTACGGTTTTTTGAATTTTCATCCGTCTCTCCTACCTAAATTGCGTGGCCCTTCACCCATTCAAAGCGCTTTATTACAAGGATTAAAGGAAACAGGCGTTAGTATTATGAAGCTGGAAGAAGGCATGGATGACGGACCAATTCTAGAACAACAAAAAATGAAAATAGCGCCTCGTGAAAATAATCAAACTTTAACACGAAAATTAATCGATTTGGGGAAGAAAATGCTACCGAAGAATATCGACATTTCCGTAGGGGCGTATTGCCATACGCCCGCATTCGTTGGTCATACGCCTATTCCTCAAAATCATTCTGAGGCCACCTTCTGTCACATAATCAAAAAAGAAGAAACTCGAATCGACTGGTCCCAAGATACCGCTACGATTATTGACCGCAAAATTCGCGCCTTCACCGGCTGGCTGAAAGTCTTTACTTTTTTAAAGAAAAATAGAGTTAAACGCAGAGTTAGCTTAATAGAATCTATCGGGATTCTTTCCGAAAAAAAGCCACGCGATCTTGACTTAAAAGCTGGATATTACCGACTTATCGTCGAAAAAGATAAAAAATATTTAGCCATCGGCACAAGAAAAAATATTCTTTTAATTTCTCAGTTACAAGTGGAAGGTAAGAAAATTATTAGCGCTTCTGACTTCTGGCAAGGCTATACCGGCAGTCATTTTATTTAGTTAACTTTGCTTACTTCTGCAAGTATAAACCTGGGGATGGAACGAGCGGAAATCGTAATTTTAGCGGTCTACCTTGAACGTAAATCCACAGTAGCTAGTTAAAATCACTGGTCAAATTTTTTTTCTTGGTATAGAGTAAGGCTTAGTTTCAACAAATCTTTAATTCGATCTTTAAAAATCTAGCGCTGGGAGGTAAAAATTATGAGAAAGGATGCTTTTCTTAAAGAACTAGGGAAGCCGGCAGAAAAAAAAGTTTGTCGCAAATGCGGATTCCGCAGCAGTGAAAAGACTCTTTGGATTTGTCCAAATTGTCATTCCGATACTTTTGAGCGAGAGGCCAATCTCAGTCCGGAAGATTTGGCTAATCTAAAAGCTGGACGATCAGCCTTTTAACTTTTAGAAAAGAGGCAACGAATAATGAAAAGCTCAGCAAAACCAAGAATATCCGAAGAAATAATTTTGGACAAAACTAATGATCTGTTGCGAGATGCTGAATTACCCGAAATTGAGAAAATTCGTACTAGAATTGTCCTTGTGGGGGGAAACTGGAAAAGATGCGTTGAACTTAATGTTTGGGTAAAAGGTATTGCAAACCACTTTGTCTGTCTGTACGAAAAATCGGCCGGAGAAAAAAATGTTGATTTCATCTCCAACGTTCCTCGTTTTATGCTTAAACCACTCAGAAAAGCTTTGAAAATTCTATCGTATCAAATAGAAGAAGAAACTGGCAAAGATTTTGATGGTTGGGGAGAATTACCCAACAAATAGTTTTAAAACAAGGAGGAAAATATGCCCACGAAGAAGTTGCTCTTGCCTATTAAGGAGTGTTTTTATCGGTATCATAATGGGGAACACTGGAGTCTACGGGATTTAGAATGGGACGAAATCGAAATCGATAAGAACGAAAAAGGCTGTTTTTGTAAAGCCTGCGGGGAAAAACTTTCAGATGGTCCCATTCAAAAGAAAACTCAAAAAGTTTCTTCTGAAGAAATTCCAAGAAAAAAACCTAAACGGAAAAAAAGAGCTTCGTCGTTTGCGCAAATGGCGAAATCTAAAAATCCAACCGGCAATTCCAGCAGAAATAGTTTTCACGGCTGGAAAGTAATTTTCTATTGAAAATCACTGGCTATACCGGTTAAACGAAAGCGAGACATCTTATGTTTTTATTTTATATCAAATTATTTATTTAATTAGGCTCGATAAACTTATCGGGCTTTTTCTTTTGTTTTAAATTTTCCCACAAAAAAAGCGGAACTGCCTATGCGGTTCCGCTGTTGATTGAAAACGATGAAAAATTACAGACTTATACTAGATGAAAAGTGGTTAACCCACAAGATTGGACGAAAGAATCACCCATTTTACTATCTGAATGAGCTTTTTCCCAGATCGGCCCTCGTTCAACCAGCTCGATATCGCCTTCTCGCACATCGAGTTGAATACCATGCACTGATTGAATATGATAAGCATGAAAATCAACCGCTTCACCCGAAGGATCAACTACTAATTTTTCGTCCAAACGAAAATATTCAATTCTTCTTACTCGAAAACAATCTTTGACTACGATTGCTTTTTTCTCTTCTCCCTCCCAAAAGGGAAGAAGGGGGTCTTTTAGCTTAACCAGATCCTCCTCCCAAAAAAAAGTTTCTGGGAGATCTCGAATAAAATCTCTTTGCTTTGAAAAAGCTTCGAAGTCTTGCTGATTATGAAACTTTCTACGAACAAGTAGGGTATCATTAATCCTTTTTTGCTCGATTTTCTTATCAAGCAGAATTAGGTCCCACGAATTTCTAGTCAGAGTTGTAGAATACTCGACTATTACTCCTTCGTTGGAGAAACGCACGGGAGCAATTTTAACCCTATCGCGATCAACGTAAATGCCGGGTTTTAAGTTTAATTCTTTAACTTCTCGAGAATTTCTCCCGTAAAAGATTTCTTGAAACCCCACCACAATGAACCTGCCCTCTTTTTCTTCGACCGGTGGCTTGGTTCTCCATTCTTCTCTTGAATACTGATTAGAATGACATAGTAACGATTTGTTTAATTCACCTTGAAGAAAAATTTGGTGAATCATCACTTTGTCCCCAATTTGAAAAAAGAATTTCGCCATCCTTTATTCCTCCTTTTTCGAATTTTTAAATAACAAAATTTCTAAATTTGATTTAGAAGTTAATTTAGTACGTATTTTAAAAAAAATCAAAAATAGTC
>JAJYBC010000038.1 GCA_021779255.1 bacterium
GGGCGGGGTTGTAGACCGCCGTTATACCACTTAACTACACCCGCATCGTTCTTTTGTAGGAATCGCCCCGCCCTTCACGAAGGGCGGGGTTGGAGACCGCCGTTATACCACTTAACTACACCCGCATTATTTAGCGATACGTTTTACTAAAGAGCTGAAAGCCGATAAATTATTGAAAACTTATTTCTGTGTTATTATTAAACGAAAGAATGAAATTTTCAAATTAATTTTAGTTTTTATGCTAAGAAAATATCAAAAAATCGGATTTTTTTTGTTGATCGTGGCTTTGATTACGCTGGCTGTTTTCTGGTCGAAAAATAGTGCTAGCAAAGATCAGATAATTATTGACAATCAAAATAATAATCAAAATGTTAACAACAATCTAACTTCTGATTCACAAAGTTTTTCTTTTGCTGTTCTAGGTGACACTCAAAGATTCGAAGGAGATAAAAATAACGAGCTGCTAAAAACAATGGTAAATAAGGTAGTTCAAAAAAATGTTAGTCTTTCTTTCTCTTTGGGGGATTTAGCTTCTTCTTGCGAAGAAGCCTCTTGTGTTGCTAAACTAAATCGCTGGAAAGATATTATGCAACCTCTATATACTCATCTTTATCCGGTTATGGGTAATCACGATCGAACGGGTAAAGACAAATCCGATAAGATTTGGCAAGATTTTTTTAATTTGCCTCAAAATGGTCCGGTAGATTACGCAGAATTAACTTATTCAGTGGATTACCAAAATTCTCATTTTGTTGTTTTAAATTCAGAAAAACCGCAAGAACATATCATTAGTCAAGCGCAACTTGATTGGTTAGATAAAGATTTACAAAATAATCAATCGAAAAATGTTTTTATTTTTATGCATGAACCGGCTTGGCCAACTAGCTCGAAAATTGGCTCCAGTTTGGATATAAAAACAAAGGAAAGAGATGCTTTCTGGGGAATACTCAAAAAGTATTCTTCCAATATTCGAGCGGTTTTTTCGGGCCATGAACATATTTATGCTCGGAAAAAAGTTGAGGGAATTAATCAAATTATTTCTGGCAATTTAGATTCTTACGATCATAATTTACCGCAAAAAGGCACGGTCGATTTTGCTTATGTTGGCAAACATTACTTGATTATAAAAGTTATAAATAACCAAATAGTAATAAATGTTTATGACGAAAAAGATAACTTGGTTGATTCAGTTTCTCTTTGAAAAGTAGTTTTAAAATAAATTAAAAATTAAAATCAAAAGATGCTATCAGACGTTAAAGAAATACTCTTGAGAGCTCAAAAAGGCGGTTATGCCGTAGGCGCTTTCAATGTTTCTAATATGGAAATTGCACAAGGAGTGGTTATGGCGGCTGTCGAAAAACGTTCGCCAGTGATTCTGCAAATTACAGAAAGCGCTATGAAATACGCCGGTGCCAAAGAAATCGCGGAAATTGTTAAAGTGGTTATTGAACAAAGATCGGAGGATATTCCGGTAGGACTCAATTTAGATCACGGTAAGGGTTTTGAGATAGCTAAAAAAGCTATTGAATTAGGGTTTAACGAAGTAATGATTGATGGTTCGAGACTTAGTTTTGTCGAAAATATTAATTTAACAAAACTGGTTGTTGATTTTGCTCACAAAGCCAAAATAGCTGTTCAGGCGGAATTGGGCATCGTGCCTTATTTGGGAGAAATTGATTTGTCCGATTTAGATTGGAACAAATTAATGACGGATCCAATTAAAGCTAAGGAGCTTGTGGAGAAAACAAGAGTGGATTTTTTAGCTGTGGCTATCGGCAATTCACACGGTTTTTTTCAAGAGTTGGACGAAGCTGATTGGGAACGTTTAGAACAAATTAAAAATTTGGTAAAAATTCCTTTAGTTCTGCATGGCGCTTCTGATTGGTCGAGAGAAAAAATTACCAAAGCAATCAAAGGGGGAATTTGTTGCTTTAATGTGGATACCGATATTCGTTTAGCTTTTGTTCATGAACTTCATCGAGCTACTGATGAGAAATGTTTTATCACTGATCCACGTAAGATCATGGGACTGGCTAGAGACTCAGTTAAACGTAAAGTAATAGAAAAGATTAATCTATTCGGGGGAGCCAATAAAGTTTAAATTGATTTTTAAAAAACGGATTTTTCCACTTAAATCGCGGAAAGTTTTGCTGTGAAGGGGGCAGGTCGCGAAGTATTTGTTGGGGCGGGTCGCGACCTGCCCGTACTTATATTGTTTGCAATATTTTTTGATGGTCGGATAAATTGTCGGCGATATTTCCAAAAATAGTTGAATAGATATTTTCTTCCGTTTTTTTCTGCTAGCCAGTGAGGATACTTGCTTAATTAATTGGATAATCTCTTCTTGTCCTTCTCGGCCACCCACTAAGGCTTTCTTTGGTTCTTGGCCACGAACCTCGGGACTAATCGCGTGGTATTCTTCTTTTGACAAATAAGGTAGATTAGCCACTAAAACGTAAGAATCAAAATTTTTTTTAAATAAATTCGGTAAAAATTTTTGAAAAGAGATTTTTTGAAATTTAATTTGACAGTCTTTGCCGATAATTTGGTTGGCATTTGTTTTAGCGGTAGTGATGGCTTTTTGGCTAATGTCAATAGCGCATTGGTCTATTCTTTTGGCTTTTTCGGGAGATATTTTTTTAATAATTGAAATAATAATACAGCCGGATCCGGTACCGATATCGACTAGACAAGTCTTATCTTCAATTGGCAAGTCCGATTTTTTTTGGAGGTAATCCGTGACTAAATCTACTAGCTTTTCAGTCTCGGGACGAGGGATAAGTGTGGCGGGATTAACTTTAAATTTTTTATCGCAAAAAATATTTTCGCCGGTGATATAAGATAAAGGGACGCTTTGCTGACGTTTTTTGAGAAAGTTGTTTAATAATTTTTGATGTTTTTTCGGTATTTTTTGGGAACCCAATAAACTTATATCCAAATTACTCAAATGAGCCTTGTTATCTAGTAAAATAGCTATTTCCCGATAAGCCAATTGCAGTAGCTGGCTAGCAGAATAATTTTGATACTGAACGTCTTTTCTAAGCGCTACGACTTGCTGATTGGCAATTTGACTGATATATTGACGGTAGGTCATACGTTATTTTATAAAAAAACTTTATTTTAATAGTTGGTTTCTGGCTAATTTCAAATTTCGATATTCGCTCGTCCCAAGGTTTATGTTACGTGGATTTAATCTTTTATCATTCTTGATAAAAAATATGGAAAAATCAACTATAGAAGTGAAAAGGCAAGTGAAAAAAATAGGACTAGGGAAAAAAGTGGCGGTGGCTATGTCTGGCGGGGTTGATTCCTCGGTGGTGGCCTGGATGTTGAAACAACAAGGTTATGAAGTAGAAGGCTTTTTTTTGAGACTTAAATTTCCTGATTGCGCATTATTGAATTGGCGAGAATCGGAAGGTAGAGCTTATCTGGCCGCAAAAACACTAGGTATTCCAATCCATACGCTTAATTTTAGTCAAGAGTTTCAACAAAAAGTCTGGAATCCTTTTTGGCGTAATTACAGAAAAGGTCTAACGGCCAATCCTTGCCCAACTTGTAACCCACAAATAAAATTCGGATCTTTATTGCGAAAAGTTTGCGAGTTGGGTTTCGATTATTTAGCGACCGGTCATTACGTTCGTTTAGAACGGGGGAAAAATAGTCTAGAATTAAAAAGGGGGGTAGATGGCAATAAAGATCAGAGCTATTTTCTCTATCGCTTATTACCTGCCAGTTTGCCTTTTTTAAAATTTCCTTTGGGTGATTTTAAAAAAGATCAAATCAAAAAAATGGCGCAAAAGATCTTTCCCAATCGACTTTACCGAGTCTCTGAGAGTCAAGGTCTTTGTTTCGCTCAAGGAGAAGAATTTAAAGAATTAGCGCAAAAAATACTTCCCCAAAAGACAGGCATTGTACGTGATGAAAAAGGCCAGAAAGTAGGTGAACATCGAGGTGTGTGGTTTTTCACGGAAGGACAGCGGAGTGGCATCGGTAATATTTATTCGGAGGGCAAACCTCTTTACGTGGTTAAGAAAGACCAGGCTAAAAATGAAATTATCGTGACTAATTCAGTTGACTCACCTTCTTTATATTCCAAATTTTGTTTAGTTCAAAAAATTAATTGGTTGGAAAAATCGGTTAAAAAGGAATTTACTGGTAAAGTACAAATTCGTTATGGTAGTGAATCGGTAAACGCTCGGATAAAGCTATTATCAAAGCAAAAAGTTAGAGTAATTTTTGATAGGCCTCAGCGCGCTATTACTCCGGGCCAATCAGCCGTTTTTTATCGAGATAATCAAGTTTTAGGTGGTGGTGAAATTACTATTATGTAAATTAAAAAGAAAAAAGACTCTAAAAAGAGTCTTTTGCTTTTAGCGAAAAAAATGGGAATAAATAGATAAAATTATTTATCGGTAGCTCTGGCATCTTGCCAAAAGAGTGTTTGGTTATTTAAACTACTCAATGTCAAACATAGGGGAATTATGGATTTCCCTTCCCAATAAATCCCAGTGGGCGTTAATACCGAAAGGGCACTGAGGCGGATAGACTTTTCCGATGAGTAATTTACCGCTTATCTCAAAAACGCGGGCTTTCCAACCGCCGGCAGTATAAACCTCGACACTTTTTTTGGGTTTGTTTGTCTCTAGTTCGTGAATCAATTTGTCAATGCGGAGCTTCCTTAACGAAGAAGCAATCTCTTCGCTGGTTTCTTTGATGTCTGCGAAATATTTTTTTATCATTTCTGCTACCATGTGATTTTCTCCCATCTTGGTAAAGATTTTGGTTATGCAACCAATCTAGGTCGATAGTAGAGGCAAATTATAAAAAAAGCAAGCGAATAAGAATTTTTATATATCTTTTGAACCATTCTAAATTTTAAGGGTGTCCTCAGGAAGAATCGAACTTCCATCTAGGGCTTAGGAGTCCCTTGTTCTATCCGTTGAACTATGAGGACGATAATTATAAATTAAAAATTTATCTTCTTAGCAGATCTAAATAAACACTACCCGGTATTTTGACTTTGCCCGTTTCTTTCATTCGCTGTTTGCCTTTTTTTTGTTTATTAAGAAGTTTATCTTTGCGAGTGCGGTCGCCACCGTATAATTTGGCCGTAACATCTTTACGCATGGCGGGAAGGTTTTCTCGAGCTAGAATATTGCCACCGACGGCCGCTTGTAGGCTAATAACAAATTGTTGACGAGGTAAAACTTTTTTAAGCATATGAACAATATTTTTACCTTCCGATATAACTTTTTCTCGAGGAACAATTCGACTGAGCGATTCTTTAATTTCTCCCGCTACTAAAATGTCTAAACGAGCTAAATCGCCAGGACGAAAACCAAGCGAAGTATAATTTAAAGAAGCGTAACCGGAGCTAACTGATTTTAATTTATCATAGAAATTCATAATTACTTCGGCCAGGGGCATTTGATAGCGAATAATTACTCTTTCGGCCTGTAAAAATTCGGTAGCCCCGTAAATTCCTCGATGATTTTCCATTAATTTCATAATAGCGCCTAAATAATTTTTCGGAGTGACAATCTCCGTTTCCACCCAAGGTTCTTCAATTAAATCAACTTTGGAAGAATCGGGCATTTGAGTGACGCTGGAAATTTCCCGCCAATCGTCTTTATTTTTCTCTTTTATGCGGTAACGTACACTGGGAGCCGTTAGGATAGCTTCAATTTTAAATTCGCGTGAGATTCTTTCTTTGACAATTTCCAAATGGAGAAGACCTAAACATCCAATTTTAAAGCCTCTTCCCAGAGCGGTGCTGGTTTCCGGTTCAAAATTAAAAGCGGCGTCATTTAGATTTAATTTGTTGAGAGCATCACGTAAATCTTCGTATTGATCGGAATCGGTCGGGTAAACACCGGCGTAAACCATAGGAATACTGGGGCGATAGCCTGGTAAAGGAGTAATTTCTTCCCATTCTTTTTTTAAAGCCACAGTATCTCCCACTCGGCAAAGTTTAATTTCTTTGAGACCGGTGGCAATGTAGCCAATTTCTCCCGCTTCCAATTTATCAGTAGGAACTAAACCGGGCTGAAAGTAACCAATTTCCAAGGCTTCTGCTTCGGCGCCACTGCCTAATAAACTAATCTTTTGATTTTTTTGAAGAGAACCATCTAAAATTCTCACATAAAGAATGATACCCTTATAAATATCAAAAATAGAATCAAAAATTAAAGCGCGAAAATTTTTAGTTGGATTGATTTGAGGAGCAGGAAAATAAGTGATGGCAGATTCCAGTAATTCTTTAACTCCCGAACCCGTTTTAGCGGAAATAGCTAAAATTTTTTCATTGCGACCCAAAACATTTTCAATCTCTTTAATACTATTTTTAACATCGGCGTTAGGCAAGTCAATTTTATTGATAACTGGGATAATAGTCAAATTTTCTTCTAAAGCTAAATAAAGATTAGCTAAAGTTTGAGCTTGAATACCTTGGGAAGCGTCTACCAAAAGTAGAGCGCCTTCTACCGCCAAAAGACTGCGAGAAACTTCATAAGAAAAATCAACGTGACCGGGGGTGTCAATTAAATTTAAGATATAATCTTTGCCGGCTAATGAATAATTCATCCGTACCGGCTGAAGCTTAATAGTAATTCCTTTTTCCCTCTCCAAATCCATCGAGTCAAGCAATTGAGCTTTCATTTTTTGAGGAGTGACAGTGTGAGTAATCTCCAAAAAACGATCAGCCAGAGTGGATTTTCCGTGATCTATGTGGGCAATAATACAAAAGTTGCGAAGATTTTTTTCCTTTTCCATATTTTTTGAGAGAATCGATAAGCCGAATTTTGTACTTGGAATAAATTTCAAGCGACAATCATTTGTCTGGTTCTGACATTACTGTCGGAATCTAGCGGCACTACAAATTATTGTTAGATAATTTGTCACGGCCTTGCACCGAGTGGGGCTTGCCACTCCACTATATTGCTACAATGGAGAGAATACTAATCAAAAATGGCAATTAGTACCGAATTGCAATTTTCAATTTTACGTATTCACTTTTCACCTTTTTCCCTAATTAAGTCAGGGTTAGTATTGTCTCTGTGGCGCTTTCCCTCGGTCTGCCTTGCGACAGACGCGGATGGACGTTATCCATCACTCTTGTCGGCTAACTTAATTAAGTTAGCTTTGGGTGTTCGGACTTTCCTCTTCGGCTATAAAATAGGCGAAGCGATTGTCTGATTCTCTCAAAAAATAGGGAAAAATAATTTAATTAAACAATCTTGGTTAGGCAACGGTCAATTTTTCTCGCCCCTTTCTTCTTCTAGCTGTAATAACCCGTTTACCTCCAGGAGTGGACATTCTTTCCAAAAAACCGTGTCTTTTTTTACGACGTTTTTTCTTGGGTTGGTAAGTTCTTTTTGGCATTGACTTATTTTATTGAATAGTTTGCTTAATCTATTTTTTTCCTCTTTAATTACTTTTAGCATAGAAAATACGAAGTGTAAAGAATTGAGCCGAGATAGCTCAGTTGGTAGAGCATAGGACTGAAAATCCTTGTGTCCCCGGTTCGAGTCCGGGTCTCGGCACCATTAAAATATTTTATTCTAGCGATATGTTAACAACGGAAGATTTATTCCGCATTTTTTGGCGTGAAAGAAGAATAATAATTAGTATAATGCTGATTAGTTTGGTTGTAGGAATTTTTTTTGAAAAACAAAGAGCTCCCATTTGGAAAGTTTCATTACCTCTGACTATTTTTACTCAAGAAGAGAAAGAGACAACTGATTTCAATTATGATCATTACTACTCTTTTGAAGCCACTGACACTCTCACTGATTCCTTGGAAGAATGGCTAAAGAATCCTTCTCTGCGTGCTGAAGTTCAACGAGAAACCAAAATGGATTTCAAATCAGCCGATTGGATTTTTTGGGAAAAAAATAATTGGCAAGTTCGCAAAAAAGCTCCCCAAATGGTGGAAATAGTCTATTTTGTCAAGTCGGAAGAGGCAGGTAGGTTACTGGAAAAAAGCTTAGAAGAAAAGGTTTCTGGGTATTTAGATTCTTTCAATCAATCAGGCAAACCTTATTTTGTCTTGACAAAATCTACTTCTGCGGTAGAATTACTGGTTCCGCGTTGGATCTTAATTTTTGTCGTAAGCCTAATATGGGGATTTTTTATCAGTTTAATTCTGGTCATCGAGAAAGAAAATTGGAGAAAAAATCAAAAGTTAAAAGAAAAGCATCTCGT
>JAJYBC010000039.1 GCA_021779255.1 bacterium
GCTCCGCCGCTGATTAAAACAATTTTTTGATTTTTAAATGATTCTAATGCCCCAATAGTAGCATCCGTCATAGTAGCAGTAGTATCATTATAGAAAACAATTCCTTTTTTGATAGCAACTTTTTCTAAACGGAGAGGGACTCCTGGAAATTTTTTCAGAGTTTTTTTAATTTTTTCTCGATTAATTTTAAACACTTTATCAGCCACGGCCAAACTAGCCAATAAATTTTTTTGATTATTTATTTTTAAAAATATTTCCTCGTTAAGACCTATCAAATTTAAGAAAGGTTTTCTTTTAGCCGATTCCACCTTATAAATCTGGCTTTTTTCTAATAGAAAGCCTTCATTTTGTTTTATTTTTTTAAGAGAAAAATAAATTTTTTGGCCTTTCCCCTGAGCAAAAGAATTCCAATGTTTATCATCTTGATTAAGAACGAGAAAATCTTTTCTGGTTTGAAAACAGCTAATATTTTTTTTGGCTTGAATATATTTTTCATAATTGCCATAACGATTCAAATGATCCCTCAGAATATTAGTAACCACAGCCACATTGGGGCTGCGCTTCACTTTTGCTAAATCCTCTAATTGGAAAGAAGATAATTCTAAAACGGCAATTTTTTTAGAGTCTTTCAAAATTTTATTTTGCAAAAAAGAGAATAAGGAAATTCGGATATTTCCTCCTAAGAGGACGTCTCTTTCGTCGGATTTTAATAATTCGCCAATTAGAACGGTTGTAGTTGTTTTGCCTTTACTGCCAGTTATCCCGATAATTTGGCCTTGAAAAAATCGGAAAAATAGAGAAATATCCGTTTCAATACGGAAACCTTTTTTTTGAAGAATTTTTACTAAAGGATTTTCCCAAGGAATAGCTGGGTTTTTTATGATTAAACTAGCTCCTTCGAAATCTTCCTCTCTCTGCTCTCGGCCTAAAAGAAAACTGATATTTTTATATTTTTGCAATTTTTTGAGGCTTTCTTCCAACTCTTCCTGCCTTTTCGTGTCTAAGATAAGAATCTGCGCCTTTTTAATCTTAGCAAAAAACTTAGTCGCTTCCAGCCCACCAAAATTAAGTCCCAGACCCCAAATAACAATTTTTTTACCTTTTAACTCGCTCAATAAGCCATTTAGAGACTTATCGTTTTTAGATTTAATCATCATAAAAATTACTGCTAGAAGATTGTAAGTTTTTTATACTACTTTTAAACTTAAAATGGAAGAGATGGCCGCAAGAAAAAGTAAACCAAAAAGAGCCCAGACGAATATTAATGTGACTTTTTTTGAGAAGAAAAAAGTTTTATTTTTTTTCTGACTAAAAATCTTTTGATAAATGGTTAAAATAATTAAAGCGTCGATAGTTCCGGCGACAACACCAACGGCTCCGATAATGTGAACAAAATTAGAGGCGCCTAGTAAAATAAAAACAAGAGGCGTAAGAGCCACTAAAAGCAAGCTCGGGTTTGGTTTAAAATTAAGATCTGAAATTAAAATTTTCTTTAAATAACTGGCAATCGCCCAATGTGAAGTAACCACCGCTAATAATCCGAGAAAGGATCCTACAAATAATATTTCCTCCCCCATTTTTTCACTCATGGCAATAAAGGGATCGGGACCAATTTGCTCCCCGCCAACTCTAATAGCCGAAAAGAAAAATAAGAGCGTCATCAATATGACAACCACGTAAGCCCAAATTATTACATTTTTTATTTTCTTTTTCTCTTCACCTAAAATTTTAACAGCGATCGGAATGGTCGCTTCCCCGGTAAAAGCGAAGAAAACAACGCCGTACGGTAAGAAAATATTGGACCAATTATTCCGGACTGTTTCTGCGTAAGGATAACTTCTCTCAAAAATAAAAAGAAAAAGACCAACCATTAAAACGGCTAATAGAAATTCTAATTTCCCTAAACCATTAAAACCACTTACTAAAATTAAAACGCTAACCATTGTAAAAACCAAAACAATTGGCCAAAAAAAACTTTCGTCTAGAGAAAGGACTCCTCGAATAAAAACTGCTACAGCCAAAGTATAGGCTAATAAAGATCCGCTATAACCGAAAAGAATAGAGAAAAATTCCAATTTTTTTGCCCAATTACCCAAATATCTTTTAGCATAAGCTATGATGCATTCATCTTTTTTTGTAAAAATAATTATCTCTGCAAAAAGAATGTTTAAAAAAATCATAAGAATAGCTACTACTAAAATTAAAAGAGTCCCCGGCGTAAGACCAATATTTTTTAGCGCATAAGGGATAGCTAGGACGCCCAAGCCAATTACTCCGCCAATTATAGTAAAAAAAGCTTCAAACCAATGAAAAATTTTTCTCATTTACTTGCTTTTTTATTTTTTTTAAAATAGATTAAAATTTCTAATCAATTTAGTTTTTGTAATTTTTTTGTCTCTATGGATAATTTTAATCTTTCAATTCTAGAAAAACAAATTTTGGCTTTTCCTAAAACTCTTCTTCTAACTCATCAAGATCCCGATGAAGACGCTATCGGCTCACTTTTATCACTTAATGAGATTATTCAAAAATGGGGAGCAAAGACAACTATTTGTTTATCGGGAAAAATTAATTCTCATTTGAAAATTGAGCAAAGGATCTTCTCCCCTCAGGAGATAAAGGTTAGTGACTTTCCAACAATTATCATTACTGACACATCTAACCCTTCCCGAACCGGTCTCCACCTCTCTATCACTGAAACTTTTCCAAAAAATTCTTTCTTTATTATTGATCACCACATTTTTAAAAAAAATATTTCTTTTTCTCCTTCTTTTAAAACAATTATCCGCCCTAGAGCAACGGCTTCTTGTGAAATTATTTTTGATTTAATTAAAGAAAAAAAAGAAGAAATAAACAGTAAGATCGCCTACTATCTCTTAACAGGCATCTACTCGGACAGCGGCGGTTTTTCTCATTCTAACACTACGCCTGCTCTTTTAAAAAAATCAAATGAACTATTTAAGAAAGGAATTATTTTCCGAAATATTATTCAGTCAACTTTTCGAGGAAAAAAAATAAAGACTTTGAATTTTTGGGGTGAAAAAATTAATAGCTCTTTTTTTCATCCCCAACTAAAATTTATTTCTGCTTGGATTACTCAACAAGAAACAAATCAAAATAAAATTTCTTCTGACGAAATTAGTGGCTTAGTTAATCTTCTAAATATGTGTGAGGAGGCTAAATTTTCTTTGTTTCTTAGGGAAGTTGAAGATGGTCAAATAAAAGGTAGCCTAAGAAGCAGTGAAAAAAAGAAAAGTGATGTAAATCTCCTTTCCCGATTTTTAGGTGGAGGGGGTCATCGTTTAGCTGCTGGTTTTGAAGTTAATGGAAAAATTGTGGAAAAAGGAAGTAAAATATGTGTTAAAACCCTCTAATTTTTTGAACAAATATCCCTAAATACCTTTTTGGGGGGCACCCGATTTTTCTAGGTTTTATCAGATAATTTTTTTATTTTTTTATTTTAAGCGATTTTTTTTCCACTCCAATTCTTCTTTTTTCCCCAGAAAAATTAACAGTTTTTTTTGTTTTTTTTATTATCTACTCTCTCTTTTTTTATTTTTTCCCCAAATCCACAACCCTTATAATAGTATTTATTTTTAAATTATAAATTAAATACAAAATACTACTGCTCAGAAAAAACTATCAGGATTCTTTTTTCACCTTCTTTTATTTTTTCTTTTTGACCAGGAAAATCATGCAAAGAAACCATTATTTTTTCAAAAGGATATGGAAAATCCTTCCCTTTTTTTGTTCCAGGATCTTGAGTAATAAAAATTTTTTTATTTTCATCATAACCACTGATAATAAGCATATGATAAAGAGGGCCGGGATTCTTGTAGAAAGGATTGTGAAGTTCTCTACCAGCCATTGGAGCAATAATAATATTTCCCCGAGATAATTCTCGTTTAATTGTTAAAATATCTGGGTTATTAATTATTTTCCAATTTTGATGATTAAAAAATTTTTCAGCAATTATTTTTAATTCTTCAATAGTTAAATCATCTTTTTTAGGAAAAACATTTTTAGTATAAGAAGATAATTTTTGAATAGCCTCCTCAGCTTCTTTAGAAAGAATAATTTTTTTCTTTTCTAAAAAATAATGAGCAATTAGAAGAGATGTTTCTTCGCAGGCTTCTTCGTGAAGTTGATCCCAATTGCCTAGGGGAGCTTGAATAATAAATGGAGCGGGATTATTGATTTTATAAGGCAAAGAGGGAGGGGTATTATCATTAGAATTGTTAGTATTTATATTTGCAACAGAAGGGCTGTTAATGGGAAGATTATCAATATTATTATTTTGATAATCTTTGGTGGAAATATTTTGGTTAGAGGTATTTTGAAGGGCAGATTCTGTATGGTCTGTAAAATTACTCTTTATTTCAGAATAAATTAACCAAGAATCATTCCAAAAAGAAATTTTTTTAACAACAGAAATAGTTAAAAAAATAAAGAAAAACAAGATGAAAAAAATAGAAAATCTTTTCATTTTTAGTTAAGAGATTTTTTGGGTTTTGATAAGATAAAGAGATAGAGTATTTCTAAAATTCCCACAGTATTAATTAAAATAAAAACTAAAAACCACCACTTTTGATTATTGCGAGCTGCTTTCCAGAGAGCTAAAACTTTCCAAGGTAAACTCCAAAGGACAATAAGAGTGGTGATTAAAATAAAATTGTCTCGATACCCAGGGTTGCACCAAAAATCCATAATGTTTTGTTTAATTTTTAAAAAATAATTTAAGTAATGTATTGAACCTCTTCAAATAGTTGGAGGTTAAATCGTTGACGAACTTTTTGTTTAATAAGACTGGAAAGAATTAAAACATCGTCGGCTTTAGCCTGATTAAAATTCACTAAAAAATTAGCGTGTTTTTGAGAAACCATAATTCCTCCAATTTTTCTGCCTTGTAAACCGATTTTTTCAATTAAGTAGCCCGCTGGTATTTTTTGTTCTCGCTTAATTTTTTCTTTTATTTTTTCTTTAGTCAACTTTATTTTCCCTGTTTTTTGATTTTTTAAAAAAGTATCTTTAGCAAAAGTATCAATCAATTTTTCTTTTTTGTTTAGAGGTAAGTTTTTAATTGAGGGATTTCGAAAAAAACTGCCAGCAGAGGGATAATTAAGCGGTTGCTTGTCTTTTCTTTGCTTAAAATAAAAATTAATAGCTTGCTGGATGGCTTTGCTGGGCTTTTTCTCCCAGACTAGGGTTGTTTGCCAAATTATCCAGTGAGGATTTTTTTGGAAAAGACTTTCTCGGTAACCAAAAAAAGCTTTTTGAGGAGTAATTTTTCGGAAAAGATTTTTTTGGCTGTCGAAAAACTCAATTTCTTTTATTTGTTGAGAGAGAGTGTTTCCAAAAGCCCCAGCGTTATTGAAAACGGCTCCCCCGAGGTTTGCTGGAATTCCAAAGGCCCACTCCATTCCACCTAAATTTTGCTCTCTAGCGGCAGCTATGAGCGTCAAGAGGGTATTTCCTGCCCCCGCAAAACAAATATTGTCTTGCCAAGTGAGACTTTGATTATCTATTTTAACTACCAGCCCCCGAAAACCTTGATCGCTAAAAAAAATATTACTGCCGCCTCCCAAAAAAAAGGTGGGCCAACTCTCTTTTTTCGCCACAGTTAGGCAATCCATCAAATCTTTTTTTGTTTTAACTCTGCAAAAAAAATCGGCTGGACCGCCAATTTTTAATGAAGTGTGAGAAGACAAGGAAATATTTTTTTGAATTTTCATTTTTCTCTGGTTTCTAATAACCACGAACTTGAATTCGGCGTGCTTTAGCTGTCTCAGCTTTGGGCAATTTAATGGTTAAAATGCCATTTTTCATAATAGCTTCAGACTTGTTGGCTTCAACATCCACAGGTAGAATTATTGAGCGAGAAAAAGCCCCCCAATAGCATTCTTGATAGTAATAATCTTCATCGCGAATCTCGTCTTCTTTTCGCCTCTCGCCACGAATAGTGACCATATCGTTATTGATTTGAATATCTAAATCTTCGGGTTTTACACCGGCGATGGTTGATTTAATAACAATATCCATATCTGTTTGGTAAACATCAATGGTCAATTGACCTTCTTGATCGGCCACCCAACTGCCCTCTTCTTGCTGATCGGGGTTTTGAACCGGCGTTTGATTGGGGGTAATCCTACTTGTTTGCTCCGGCGAATTGGCATAGGTTGGTGTGATGGAATTTTCCCCTTCATAATGGGTATTTTCAGATTGCTGGGAATAATTTTCCTCAGAGTAGTTATTGCTAATAGGGGTGGGAGGGTAGTTTGGCTCCTCATTTTGATAGTAGCCATAGTTGTTTTGGCTCTGCTCCTCTTCTCTTTCTACGCCCATCAATCTTTTAAAAAAAGATTTTTTCCCATTAGACATAAGGTTTGATTACTCTTTAAAAAGTATAAAAAATAACTTTATTTCACTCTATCATAAAATAATTTTTAGACAAAATTATTTTAGAAGAGGTGACAATTTTTTCTTTCTTGTCTCTATCAAACCATTTAATTTCAAAAGCGTGAAGAAAATGGCAATTTAATTTTTGAGCCAAAAACCCGCCGTAAAGGCCATCTCCCACTATGGGATAGCCAAGGAAGCTCAGCTGGACTCTTAGCTGGTGGGTTCTCCCTGTTTCCGGCTTTAATTCAATTAAGGAGAAAATCTCGGTTTCCTTTTGCTTTTGAGAGAGAAGAGGCTCTAAGAAAACAAGCCATTGAGCGAGAATTTTATTTGAATGACAGGATAATTCCCCGAAAGTACCTGTTGTGATTTTTTTACCCGAGGTGTTAGCTTCTTTTGGATTAAGTAGCTTAACTTCTTTTATTACTTTAATCTTCTGATTTTTGTTTAAAATTGTCATCGCGCTAATGGCTCGGAGGAGGGGATTATTAGCTTTTTTACCAATAAAGCTAGACAAAACGAAGTCTGAATAAGGGAAGTCCCCAAGGGTCAAAGCCAAATAAGTTTTTTTAATTTTTTGAGTTTTAAATTGCTGCCTAAAATAGTCTTCGCTTTTTTTGTTTCGAGCGAAAAGAATAACTCCACTAGTCTCTTTATCTAAGCGATGAATAATCTTAATTTTATCTTTCTCGGAAAATTTAGAAGATAAAAGACCCTCAAAGAGAGAAGGTTTTCGAGTTTTTTCTTTGCTGGGAGGAAGAGGATTGACAGAAACCCCAGCGGGCTTATTGAGGGCATAAACGGAATTAGTTTTTCTAATAAAAGTTAGTTTTAACGGGTAAGGAAGAGAGGCCTCTTTTAAAAAAAACAACCATTTTTTTTTAATTTTTTTCCAGTCGAAAGATAATAGTCTTTTTTCTAATAAGTCCGACCGAGAGCTGGCTTTTAGCTTTTTTTTTGGATAATTTATATAGCCTTTTTTTATCATTTCTTGCCAAAAAGCGCGAGGCAGCAGAGAAAAAGCCCTTTCTTCCAGAGCGTTTATTTTTTTATCTTGGTGAATAAAGAAAATCAAATTTATGCAAACCCTATGAATTAAGTCTTTCATTTTTAAGCAAAAGATGGGCTTATTCGCTCTTCTAAATTTTCATTAATAATTAAAACAATTATAATTAACGGTTATAGCCGCGTCCCAAAAAGTTCTCTGGAGAGCATTGTCTGGCAGCAGACATCTCAAAAATTAATTTGGCCTTTTAAACAAAATAATTTTTGGTTATTTAAAAGCCAGCAAGCTAGCAATACTTTAACTAGCACCTTTAACTTATCAAAAGTCACAATCAGTAAAAATTTATTTAATACTTTTGTGGTTATTTTTTCGCGACCCCTATACCACCACGAATCTTCCATATCATGCAGTAATTGAAACGCTTCTTTTTTCATAATATATACCACTCCTTACAGAAAATTTAGCCACGCCTGCCAAACAAAGCAAGAACGGCACCGAGAATAGGAATACCAACAGCACAACCAATTATAACAAGGGTTATAGGATTACCGGTAAGTATACCAACAACACTTGTAAAGGTTTCACTAAGCGTTGTAAAAAGAGAACTTGCAGTAAATTCCAAGGTCATATAATCACCCCCCA
>JAJYBC010000040.1 GCA_021779255.1 bacterium
CTGTACAAATATCATAAAAATATTTAAAATTAACATATAGGATTCACCTATATATTTACGCGTATTTTAAAGGTAACTAACAACCGCTATACATGAGATATACGTTAATTTTTATTTAAATTTTATTACTGTTCAGTCTTAATTAATTTTTTAAAACCTTTTGGCGAAAAGTTTTAAGGGCCTGCAAATCCAAAACCAAACCCTCCAAGGTTGGCGTTTCTAGAATTATATCAGAAGAATATTTATTTCTCCAAAAATATTTTACCAAAGCCAAAAGACCCTCCAATCCTATCTCGCCTTGACCCAAGTGAGCATGTCGATCACTTTTTGAATTAAATTGGCTTTTGGAATCATTTAGATGAATTAATTTCAATTTTTCTCGACCAATTTTTTCTTCTAATTGATGTAAGAAAGTTTGAGTTTCGTTTTTTTGCCGAAAATCATAGCCAGAAGCAAAACCGTGAGCCGTGTCTAAACAAAAACCGCTCAAAGCGGGAAATTTTTTGAGCCAAGAAGCTATTTCTTCCAGTGAGGATCCCAAAATAGCTCCGGCACCGGCTGAAATTTCCAGCAGTAAAGGAATCTTTTTCTTCCGACCAATAATTTCTCTTAAGCCTTTATCAACCCTCTCATAGGCATCTTCTTTCACCTCGTAATCTTTTGCACTACCAACGTGCATCACTAAAAATTTGGCTCCTAGAATTTTTACTCTTTCCAAATCATCCTGAATAGCTTTGATTGATCCGTAAAAAATACGATTATTCCGAGAAGCTAGATTAATAAAATAGGGAGCATGGATATAATAATTTTCAATTTTCGTCAAACGACAATTGGTTTTAAATTTTTGAACTTTTTCCGGATCCAGAGGCAAAATTTTCCCCCCATAAGGATTTCGCGCAAAAAATTGAAAACATTCTCCGCCCATTTTTTTAGTTATCAAAGGCAAATTTTCTAGTTTACCACCGGAACTGGCGTGAAAACCAAAGTACATAGAAAAAATATTAAAAATTTCGTTTTTTGGTTATTTTAACACTTCTAGCAAACTGTTTCCTACCATATCTTGAGAAATAGGAATATCCATCATTTCCAAAATTGTGGGTGCTAAGTCAACCAACATTCCATCTACGACGCTTTGGTGTCGCATAATCTGCTGATCCGTTCTGACTTTTTTATTATCCGGTGTTACTAAAAAACAAGGGACGGGATTAGATGAATGCTCGGTCAATTTTTCCCCAGTTTTAATATTGATCATCGCTTCCGCGTTACCATGGTCAGCCGTGATAATCAACGCTCCTTTTTGATCCAAAGTCGCCTTAATTACCTTTCCTAAGCAATAATCAACCGCTTGAACCGCTTTAATCGTCGCTTCCATGTTGCCTGTATGACCCAACATATCCGCATTGGAAAAATTGATTAAGATAAAATCGTATTTTCTTAATTGTAAATTTTCCAAAAATTTTTCCGTAATTTGCGAAGAACTCATTTCTGGCGTCTCTTCGTAAGAACCAGTCTGAGGTGAAGGAACAACTACTCGATCTTCACCGGGAAAGATTTCCTCTCGACCTCCATTAAAAAAATAAGTCACGTGGGCATATTTTTCCGTTTCCGCCATATGTAATTGAGTTTTTCGTTCGTTAGCTAAAATTTTAGCTAACGGATTAGAAATTTTTTGAGGCGAGAAAATAACCTTGACGGGTAAATTTTTATCGTATTCCACCATTGTCACGAAACAAAGATCGTGGAGCTCCTTGCTCCTTTTAAAACCAGCAAAAGATTCTTGAACAAAAGCTTCTGTAATTTCTCTCGCCCGATCTTCCCGAAAGTTAAAAAAGATAACCGAATCACCGTCTTGAATCGGGCCGACCGGTACGCCTTGCTCGTCAACAATCACCGTTGGTTCGATAAATTCATCTCCAATTTTTTTCTGATAAGCGCTACTGATTGCTTCCGCAGGATCTTTGGTTTTATTTTCACTCTCGCCAACTAAAGCTCGGTAACCTTTTGCCACTCTATCCCAATTTTGATTACGATCCATAGCCCAATTTCGTCCGCCAATTGAAGCTATTTTACCAATTCCCAGCGAAGCTATTTTTTCCTGCAACAACTTTACATATTTAATGCTTTCATTGGGAGGGGTATCTCTGCCGTCAGTAAAAATATGAATAAAAAGTTTATTGATACTTTTTAAATTAGCAACTTCCATCAGAGCGAAAAGATGATCGATATGACTGTGAACTCCTCCGGTAGAAACCAGCCCCATCAAATGAACGGCCGCGCCTCTTTTTTTGGCTGAATCCATTGCCTCGTTAATAACCGGATTATTATAAAAAGTTCCATTTTGAATAGCCAAATTAATTCTGGGCAAATTTTGATAGACGATCATTCCCGACCCAATAGTCATATGTCCGACTTCTGAATTACCCGGTTCCCCCCAAGCCAATCCGACTGAAATACCGGAAGCTTGCAGGGCGATACAAGGATAATTGGCTTTCAAAAAATTAACCGTGGGAGTTTTGGCCTCAGCAATAGCATTCCCTTCCAACTCAGCATTTATCCCCCAGCCATCCAAAATAGTCAGGACGACGGGTCGATATTTTTTTATTTCCATCTTTAATTTGTTTAATTAAAATTATTTTCTGATTGCATCATACCGATTTTTTTTACCTTTCCAAAATATTTTGTTATAAAGTTATAGTAAACTTTATAAATAACGAGTTAAATAAAATTTATGAAAATTTCGGTGGATAAAACTAAATGCATCGGTTGTGGAGCTTGCGTTTCTATTGAACCCAGAGTTTTCAGCATTAATCCGGAAGATGGGCGATCGGAAGCCCAAGGAGAAGCGTGCAATCAAAATAATTGCGAAGAGAGCTGTCGGGAAGCGGTAAAAATTTGTCCGGTCGAAGCCATTACTATCACCTAAAATTAATTTTAAAAAAAGAAAAATGCCAATCAAAATCGCTATCAACGGCATGGGTCGTATTGGAAGAGCCGCTTTCAAAATTGCTCATCGCCGAAAAGAAGAAATAGAAATTATCGCTATCAATGATTTAACGCCTATTTCGGATTTAGCTTATTTATTAAAATATGATTCAGTTTACGGAATTTGGGATAGTCAAGTTAAAAACAGTGAAAAAGATTTAACCATTGACGAGAAAAAAATAATTTATCTTCAGGAACCGGATCCTTCGAAAATTCCTTGGAAAGAGTTAGGTGTCGATGTTGTATTAGAGTGTACTGGCATTTTTAATAAAAGTGAAAAAGCCTCTCAACATTTAACGGCTGGCGCTAAATTGGTCATTTTAAGCGCTCCTCCCAAGTCAGATGATATTAAAATTCTTTTAATGGGTTGTAATGAAAATGAGTTTTTACCGGAAAAACATCAAATCATTTCCAACGCTTCTTGCACCACCAATTGTTTAGCTCCGGTTATTAAAGTTTTAAATGACGATTTTGGAGTGGAACAAGCTTTAATGACTACTGTTCACAGCTATACCGCCAGTCAAGCTTTGGTTGACGGTCCAGCCAAAGATCGGCGTGAATCGCGAGCTGCCGCTCTTAATATTATCCCGACAACGACCGGAGCGGCCATCGCCGTTACCAAAGTTATTCCCGAGCTGGAAGGTCGTTTCAACGGAATGTCCGTTCGAGTTCCTTCTCCGGTTGTTTCCGCTTCTGATTTAGTCGTTAAATTACGCCAAAAAGTGAGCGTAGAAAAAATCAACAACGCTTTTATAGTAGCTTCTCGCAATTCTCTGAAAGGAATTCTTACTACTACTTCCGAGGAATTGGTTTCCACCGACTTTCAAAAAAATCCTTTTTCTTCCATTGTCGATTTAAATTTAACTATGGTTGTAAGAGATGATTTAGCCAAAGTTTTCGCTTGGTATGATAATGAATGGGGCTACAGCGAAAGATTGATCGATCTAGCCGTTTTCACCGGCAACCAAATTATTTAGAGCTTGTCTTTACCCCCCCCAATTTTATTTATGAAATTCAAAAAAATTAACAAAGCTATCCAGGATTGGAAAAGCCAGTGGCGTTTTGATATCGGTATCGACCTTGGCACTGCCAACACATTGGTTTATGTTCGAGGTAAGGGAGTAGTTATCAATGAACCTTCGGTCGTGGCTATCAATAAACGTACCGGCAAAGTCCTCGCCATAGGTACGGAAGCCAAAAAAATGGTTGGTAAAACTCCTTCGCATATTGTTGCTAATCGTCCTTTGGTAGACGGGGTTATTTCTAATTTTGAAGTAACAGAAGAAATGCTCACTTATTTTATTAATAAAGTTCGTGATGGTCGTTTTTCTTTTTTTTCTAAACCGCGCGTTTTAGTGGGTATTCCTTCCGGAGTAACCGACGTCGAGAGAAGAGCTGTTCAAGAAGCTACTTTAAGTGGCGGTGCCGGAGAAGCTTATTTAATTGAAGAACCTATTGCCGCTGCCATCGGAGCTCGCTTGCCCATTCAAGAGGCGGGAGGAAATATGATCGTCGATATCGGTGGCGGCACCTCTGAAATCGCTGTTATCTCCTTGGGGGGAGCCGTCGTCGCTCACAGTTTGAGAGTTGGTGGAGATAAAATGAACGAAAACATTATTAGTTTCGTGCGAGAAAATTATAACTTATTATTGGGCGAAAAAACAGCAGAAGACGTTAAAATATCCATTGGGTCGGCTTTTCCTCTTGAAAAACAAATTAAATTGGCTATCCGCGGTCGCGATTTAATTACCGGTTTACCCAAAGAAATTGAAGTGACCGACAGTGATATGCGCCAAGCAACTCAAAAATCCGTGAGAACTATTATCAATACTATTAAAAACGTTATTGAAGAAACTCCACCGGAACTTCTGGGTGATATTATGCGCCGAGGAGTTATTTTAGCTGGTGGTGGCAGTTTGTTGCGCGGACTAGACCGTTTAATCGCTAAAGAGACCATGATGCCCGTTAAGATCGTTGACGACCCTCTGACAGCCGTTGTGCGCGGTACAGGTATTGTTCTGGAAGATATTGATGAACTAAAAAGTTTAATGATCGACACTCGAGCCGAAGACAATAAACCCCACTGGTAAGAACAAAATTAAAAATTTTACTTATTCTCCGTGAAAACCTTTGCGAAATTTTTCAATTCGAATTTTTAGAACGGGAAACTTCGCCAAATCAGCGCTTTTTTCCAAAATTAAGTTGGAAGCCTCGCGAGCCAATTTAATCAATTCGCTATCGCCCAAATTAGCCATTGTTAAATCGGGTAATCCCGATTGTCTTACGCCAAAAAATTCTCCCGGACCTCTGATTTTTAAATCTTGTTCAGCCAATTTAAATCCGTCTTCACATTTGGCTAAAGCTTGCAAACGACGATTAGCTGTGACTCCACCTTCGGAAAGAGCTAAAAAACAGTAAGATTGATGTTCTCCGCGACCAACTCGACCCCTAAATTGATGTAGCTGAGCCAAACCAAACCTCTCAGCTCCTTCAACCAACATTATCGAAGCGTTAGGAACGTCAACTCCCACTTCCACCACCGAAGTCGAAACTAGAATTTGCGTTTTTTTAGCTTTAAAATCCAACATTATTTTTTCTTTTTCGACGCCCTTCATTCTCCCGTGTAACAAACTGACTTGAAATTCAGGAAAAATCTTTTCCGCCAGAATCTTCTGCTCTTTTTTGACAGTTTTAACTTCGCGCAGTTGAAATTCTTCGTTAGTTCTTCTGGGAGTAAAAGAAATTACGCCTTCGCCATAAGAATCGTTTTTATCTTCAATTAAAGGACAAATCACGAAAACTTGGCGACCTTTTTTTAATTCTTGACGAACAAATTCATACATTACTTTACGATTACCGGGAGTTACGATTCGCGTTATAATTTTTTGTCGACCCTTAGGCAGTTCGTTTAAAATAGATAGTTCCAAATCGGAATAAACGGCCAAAGCCAAAGTTCGTGGAATAGGCGTAGCGCTCATGGAAAGTAGATGGGGAATATGTTTGCCAAGATTACCCAATTTTCTCTGTAGAAAAGAACGCTGAGAAACTCCAAAACGATGTTGCTCGTCAATCACTACTAAAGCCAAATTTTTAAAATCAACGCCTTCCTGCAAAATAGCGTGAGTGGCACTAATTATTTTTACTTCACCTTGTTTTATTTTTTTTAGAAAAGTCGCTTTATTCTGTTTGTGACCAGCTGTTCTTTTTTGAGAACGAGTAAAAACCCCGATACTAGAGGAAGGTAAAAAATCGAGTAAAGTTTTTTTAAGAGTTTTAAAATGCTGAAAGGCTAAAATTTCTGTCGGCGATAGAATAATCGTTTGGAGACCTTGCCAAGCTAAATTAAGAGCTGCCATCACTGCCACCAAGGTTTTACCCGATCCGACGTCTCCTTCAAGCAAACGGTTCATCGGAAAAGATTTTTCTAAATCTTGCAGAATTTCCCAAGTTGATCTTCTTTGAGCCAACGTTAATCTAAAAGGTAAAGATTGAATAAATTTTTTCATCAAACGAACATCAGCCGACACCGGATAAGCTAAGTTTTGTTGCCATTTAATCTTGCGCAAACCCATGTGGAGCTGAATTAAAAAGAGTTCTTCAAAAGCTAATCTTTGCCGAGCTGATTGTTTTTTCTGTTCCGAAGACGGAAAATGAATTTCTTTGATAGCTTCATCTAGGTTCATTAAGCGGTATTTTTTTAATAAAATTACCGGTAAAGTCTCGGGAATTTTTGAAGTCAAAAAAAGTAAAGGATGAATTTGACGACGCAACCAACGAGAATTTATTAACCGATCTTCGTGATAAACAGGCAATAATCTAGCGGTATTAATACTCGGACCTTCCACTTTTTCAAAAGCAGGATTGCTTAAAGCCAAAAAGCCACCGTTAAAATCCACTTTACCACTGAAACGGTAGGTTTTTTCTTTTTGGAGACTTTGCAAAATAAAAGGCTGATTAAACCAAATAATTTTAAGGGCGCCCGTTTCATCTTCCGCTAAACCTTCTACTAGGCGCATACGCCTTCTAGCCGTAACTTTGCTCGCTAGCTGCTTAATTGTCGCCTCAACGGTTACCTTCTCTCCGATTTGGAGTTGGCGAATTTTTTTTATTTCGCTAAAATCATCATAGCGAAAAGGAAAACAAAATAGTAAATCTTTAACCTTCTCAATCCCTCGATCTTTTAGCGCCGAAGCGTAACGATAGCCTATTCCTTTTAAGCGATCAATATCCGTTCCTAAAAATATTTTTGCCTCGTCATTTTTTTTCATAACAACATTATATCAAACTAATTATTAAATTATCATAAAAAAAATCTAAAATTATCCTCAACAAATTATAACACTCCAAAATAATTTATTCTTAAATTTATTTTATGTCTCTCGTAGAAAAAAATCCGGATAGCCAATTGGTAAAGAAAATTGACGCTTTTGTGCAAAAGGTCGACGAAATGAAGAAACAAGATAAAATGGATCTTTCTTCCGATCAAGATCTTAGCATCGCTATTATGAATTTAGTCTCTATTGAGGAACATTTTTTCTTTACTGGCGCTAAATTAAATAAGCCGGAATATTACGACTTACTTAAGGAGGTACGAGAAATTCGTAAAAGTTTACTTAAGAAAATTATCAAAGAATACGAAGGCGAAGTTTGGTGTATTTCTAAACATCTTTTAGCCGCTTCGATGAGATTAATGGAAGTAGGCACCAAGCAACTAGGCCTTAATAAAAAAGAAGAAGCGCAGGAACTTTTTGAAAAAGCCTACAATTTATACTCGCTTTTTTGGGGATTAAATATGAAATTAATCGGTACTCAAAATATCAAAAAAATTGGTGCCGGAGCGTTAAATAAGCATGATAAGACTACAACTGTTTCTTCCGACAAAAGATCGGGCTTTATGGGCAAGCTTGGAGACTTAGTTCGCAAGGCTATTGATTGTTGCATTGAATAGA
>JAJYBC010000041.1 GCA_021779255.1 bacterium
TTAGAGGTTCTCAAAACTTACTTTACCGAAGATGCTCAAGCTATCATTGTGGAAGTGGCGGAATTAAAGAAGAATCCTGAAATAATGGCTAATAATTTATGGTCGGAAGAATTAAATATTTACGGCTCTTTGGCCAAATTTGTGGCTTTTGCCGTTTTGCCGGAGAGTGATCAACTGGAGCTTTTCCGTACTTTTTTGGTTAAAGCTTTGCGAGTGGGGATTGATATTAAGAATCGATTTTCCATTAAAATGAATTTGACTTCCGACGCTATTTGGCCGGAAACAGTGCAAACTTTCTTGGAAAAAATGCTTCAAAATGAAGAAAGAATCGGTCGAGAATTTATTTTAGTAGAAGGAGAAAGGGGCTCAGTTCCTCCCACTTTGGCCAATTGGTTGCGTGATTACAATCGTAAATACGGGATGGATCGCCACGAAAAAATTGTGCCTCATCGTTATTTAAATGAAAACACTAACGCTCAAAAATTAGGTCAAGAGGATAGAGTTTTGCTTCTACGGGTGTTAGAATTCTATGAAGGATTAAAATTTCCTTCTCAAAGTCAGATTGAAAATGCGATGGAAAACGCTTTAAACCAATATGACAAAGATCAAGAGAATGATCTTTTGGAAGACTTAACAACCGAAAAAACGGTTAAGGACGATATTGTTCAAGGATTTCAAGAAGAAATAAATCGAGATCTGCACGAAATTATCGATGAAGACGTCAATACTCTTCTAAAAAGATTTCCTCGATTAATTGACCAAAATATTAGTCAAAAACCGATTAAACTTTTATTTAACGGGGAAATTTCTAAGCCGACAGTCGGTAACTGGTTGGCCGATTATCGAGCGTACGTTGGCATTGGTAGCCATGAAATTAACGAAAGAAGTGATTATCTTCTCCGTTCGGCTAATGTTCAAAATTTGAGTGTGGAAGAAAGGGAAAGGCTGGGGTTAATTCTCCGTTCTTACGATGAAGGTTATTTACTGCCCTTTTCGATCGCTAAACAGGAAATTATCTTTGAAAAAGTTAATTCCTTAAATTAATGTCTAAATGTTGCTATGAAAATATTGGGGCAAAAATTGTTTATTCCTTGTTTGCTAAGTGTTTTTCTTGGTTTTCAGCCAATAGTAACCATGGCTTTTTTAATTCCCAATGACTCAACGAATCAAGGAGCGGGAAGTTCTAGCAAAAGTAGTTCCTCAATAGAAAATTTTTTGTCGGCTTCCACCTCAACTTCGGATAAACTAGCTAATAATCAGTTGGGATCCGGAGAAAGAATAGCCGACCAAGTTCCTCAAGTGGAAACGACCATTATCCCGACCAATCCTTCGCCCGATCAATTAGTTTACGCTCAGGCTTCCGCGAAAAATTTTTTGAATTCGCCCAGCAAACTTTATTTTAATTGGTATATTTTTAACGAAAACGATAAAGTTGGAGTAACAGTCGAAAAAGATGGTCAAAAGATTTTTATTCCTTCCAATACAATAGAGGGGGCTTTAATTCGAGGAGCCATGGCTCAAGCTAGGGGTAGTTATATACCCGGAGAAACTCCCCAAGCTAAAGATTCCGGACAAGCTTCCGAATCTTTTGGAAAAGATCAAGATGGTTATCAAATAAAATTTGGCGGTGATGATGGTCAGGGAGCCATTGAGAAAGAAATAACAACTATTTTAGGGAAAAATTACGATTTTACCTACGCCAATTTTGCAAAAAATTGTAGACAAAATTGTGAAATGGAATATAAAAATAGCCAGAGCGAAAATGATTGGGAATATCAGAAATGCGCCGGTTCTTCTTGTAGTGAAGATCTTGACAATTGTTGTAATGGTTGCAAAAACGATTTTTCTACTTGTTTAGATAATTTCTGGAGTAAAGTGAAAGATGGCTGTTTTCAAAAAATTTGTGATAGTAGCGATAAAAATAAAAAAGAAGATTGCTATCGGTCGTTAAATATTGGAAGTTATTCCGTTTGTAATGAAGATTTTTTTCAAACGGATAGTCAATGTTTGCAAGATCGTAATAATTGTTGCCAAAATAGCGGAGCTTGCAGTGGCAAACCAACACAAGAATGTTTGGTTTGTGAAAGAGATCAACATAAAGCTGAGCTGGAAGCTTTAAAGGAAAAAGATTATTGTGAGAAAAAATGTACCGTTAAAGAAAACAATAGTTTGGGAGAGAGATCTGTTGAGGCGGTAGGAACGCGTTGCTTTCGCTATAATTTTGGTAGTCAAAATCCAGAAAAACATTCGGTGGGTATTTTTCAGCCAATAACTTGTTTTCATTTTGCTCCGGGAACTAAAAATCCGGAAGATCTTTTGGCTTGGAAAGATAAGATTCCTTTTACGGCTGGAGACGGTAGTTTTAAGGAAGATGAAGAAACTTTCTGGGGAACCGATCCGACCAACGCCGATACTGACGGCGATGGTTTTCCTGACGAAGCAGATATTGTGGGTTTGGGACAGCAGAATATTCAGTTTAAATATCAAAATGGCGATCAGCTAGGAGTGGTAGTTGAAGGAACTTCATCTTTCCCTACTAATGAAAAAACTCCGTATCATAAAATAATGTGGGCTTATAGCGGTGTTTGCGATGAAAATCTTATTCAAAAAATGGCGCAAAATAATTTGAATATTACCAATTTTTGTCGCTGCGACAAAGCCGGCGATGAAAAAAATTGTCAAAAATCCGGTGACGCCGGTTTCGGTTATTTAGCTCTGAAGAATCTTTTTCAGGCTTCTGCCGGAAATGTCCAGAACAATTTGACGGTTTCTTTAAATTTAAATCCTCTTCATCCGGTAGTTAAAGCGCCTTTTTCTATAGAAGCTATTGCCGGAGGCAATCAATTGGAAAAAAATCTTTTGGATTTTCGTTGGTCGGTAAAATATGAAGGAGAGATACTTCAAGCTCAAGTTGATCAAGCCAACAGTCGAATTGTTTGGAAAAAAGGAGAGACGGAAGTGGCTCAAACTAAAATTACCAATTCTTTGGCAAGTTTCAACGGTAATGAAGGTATGGGTTGGGATAAACTCTTTTTGGAGCCTTTCTTGGAAGGTGGCTATGAAATTTCGGTTAGAGTGACGGAACAAAATGGCAAGGATCAAACAGTCGGTGAAAACAAAATAAGCTTTGATGTGGCTGCGGAAATGCAAATTAAACTTTTTAGAGCTAGTTTTCAAAATGGAGTTTGGGAGAAGAAAAACGAACTAACCAATCAAGAAATGATAGCGAACGAGCAGATTTTAGCCGAGTACCAAGGTCCTTTTTTTGACCAATTTATTTGGTTTCTCGATAAAAAGAAAATAGAAGGTAATGAACCGAGAATTCTGATAAAAAATGAAAAAATGATTGGGTCGGTGACGAATTTTAAATTGATAGCTACCAGTAAAAATCGAAATAGCGTCAATGAAACCGAAATTAATGTTAAAACGGTCAGTCCCGCGGTGAGGTTAACCTTTGTGAGTAATGATCCGAAAGAAAAACCAAATTTAAGTCAAAATGTTCCTTTTGAAGTGCCTTTGGATCAAGATTTTGAAATAACTGCGGTGAGAGAACCGGCGGGAAGCAGTTTTGCCGAAAGAAATGATTTAACTTATTTTTGGTCTCTGGACGGAGCTTCTTACGAAGAAGGTCAAACAAGTTATCGACTTCTTTTAAGCTCAGAAAAATATTTACCTCGAACCCCGCACTCCCTCGGAGTAAAAATTTATTCATCGGAGAAAGAAGTTGTTGGTACAGCCACCATTGATCTTTTTACCGTAGAAAATGGAACGACTCTAATTTCCAAAGATAAGAGTTTTGGAATAGGCAAGATGGCATTAGTTTACCTTAATTTACCAGATAAACTAAGATTTCTTTTGGAAAATTTTATTTGGGGCGTTTTGGTTTATTTTCTTTTGGGTGGTTTTGCTTGGTTTTCTTCTTTGGGAGAAAAAAATCGTTTAAATTTTGAAAAAAAATATGGCAGATGATTCTTTACTTTTTTCTTTTCGTCGTCGAAAAAAACCTTATTTCAGAGGAGTCGTTTTCTCGGGGCTTTTAGTAATTATTCTTTTTTGGCTTGGAGGAAATTTTTTTTACCAATCATCTTTTGGTTTTTTAGGAGGAAAATTCAATGAACTAATCTTTCAGTTTCAAGAAAAAAAAATTTTTTTAAGTGAGAACTCTCTAAAACAAGAGTTGGAGACGGTTAAAGAAGAAAATATCCGATTAAATCAAGAAAACTTGAAGATTAAAGAAAAACTGCAAAACGAACAAACTAATTTTTCTGCCGAAGAAGCTTTGAAAGATTTTTCTCTCAAAGAAGTTTCGGTTATTGGTAATGATAATTTTCTTGATACGCCCTCGCTGATTATTCTAGGAGGAGAAAATAATCAGATTCAAGATAAAATGGCTGTGATTAATCAAAAAGGCGTTCTAATCGGCCTAATCAAACAAAGTCAAGCTGAAATTAGTCAAGTTGTTTTATTAAATAACAATAATAGTCGTCTTGGAGCAAAAATAGCCGGCACTGATTGGGATGGAGTCGTGGAAGGCAATAGAAATTTAAGAGCGATTTTAACTATGTTGCCCGTTGAAAGTGAAGTTAAAAAAGGGGATGAAGTGATCACGGATAATCGCAATCCCTTGATCCCATCAGGTCTTTTGTTGGGGACAGTGAGTGATATTAAAGAAAGCGAGGATCATTTATTTAAGGAGGCTGTTTTGGATTTGCCGTATGAAAGTAAAAAGTTAACTAAAGTGTGGGTGGTTATTGGTCGAAATAATCTCTAATCGTAAGTTGTTTTTAATAATCGCTAAAAGTTAAAATATGTTTTCTGCTCTTTCTCCTGTGGCTGTAGTGGAAGTTTTAATTCTGCAACGTTTTCCTTATGGCCAAAATTCTACTTTTTTTTATTTGGCGCAAAAAGAATTGCTTCGTATTCAAGAAGGAGACGTAGTGGAAGTTCCTTGGCGGAATAAACTGATTCAGGGAGTCGTTGTCAAAATAAAAAAAATGATGCTTGATCCGGCTTTTTGGCAAGAAAAAAAAGAATTTGATTTGGGATGGTTAAAAACAACACCTAGCTATTTTTTTTCTGTTTTGCCAAGCGAACCGATTAAAATGAAAGAAATAAGTCGGATTATTAGTAAACAGTATTTTAAATCTTCTACGCTTTTGACTCTTAAAAAATTAGCCGATGAACACTTGGTTTCTTGGAACCATTTTGTTTTGTCGGCTTATTCGACTGAAGCCAAAAGGCGTTGTCAAAAGAAATCTTATTTACCGTTAATGGGCAAATGGGTAAATAGTCTTAGAAATCAGTCGAGTCACGATTCTTTGCTAAAACAAGAAGTTAAAAATATAAAGATTGAAATCGATTATCCAATGCTTTTTTTAGCTCAAGACCAAATTTCTTTTTTAAAAAGTTCCATCGAAAAAACTCTTCAAGAGAAAAAACAAATACTGGTCTTGACGGGAGAAAAATCACAAACTTTACCATTGGCGATTAAATATTTTTTTTTAGTGGAAAATTTTTTAACCAGTACCCCTTTGATTTTAAGCAAGATTTTGCCTTCTGCTCTTTTTAAAAAAACTTGGCAAGAGACCAAAGAGAATCACCCAGCTGTTTTTATCGGTAATCGCTCAGCGATTTTTGCGCCTTTTGTTAATTTAGGTTTAATCATTTTTGAAAATGGTCACGATGTTAATTTTAAACAGTGGGACAGGATTCCTAAATATGATACTCGAAAAATTGTCGGCGATCTTTTTCCGACAGCAAATAAAATTTATTTAAGCTCTACGCCTAGATTGGAAGATTTTTGGCAATCACCTTTCTTTGTAGAAGAAAAAGAAAATCAAGGAACCATTGTTAAAGCTAATATTCATCATTTCTTAGAAGCTAAATTGCGAGATCTCCCAACAGAAGACGCTTTGGAAAAAAGCGAGGTTTACTCTTCTAAATATTCTTTTTTTTATCAAGGTGAGCAGAAAAAAATAGAATTAATTAATCTGAAAATAGTGAGAAAATTGGAAAATAGCGTTTTAGCGTTGGGAAAAAAAATTATCGAGAAAATAGTTGCTATTTTTCAACAAAAAAAATGGGTGGTAGTTTTGGCGGGACATCAAGGTTGGGCCAATTTATTTATCTGTGCTGATTGCGGTTTCATACCCGAATGTCCCACTTGTGGAAAAAAAATGGCAGTTTCCGCTCAGCAAATTTTAACTTGTCCAATTTGCGGTTTTTCCCAGCCGAGATTGTCCAGTTGTCCTCAATGTCAAGGATCGAATTTTCGATTTGATAATTTTGGTTTCGAACAAATTCAACAAGAATTACAAACACTAGCGACGGAAAATCAGGTTGAATTGCTGGTTTTTCCTAACGCCAAGGCTTCTTTTTCTCAATTTTTGCTTTTTTGGGAAAAATTAATCAATAATTTAGAAAAACCGGTAATAATTTTAGGTTATACCGGAATTTTACCCACTCTTTTTTTATTTAGAAAAAAGATTGGTTTGAGCACGCTTGTCTCTTTTG
The DNA here is from genome assembly GCA_021779255.1 of bacterium. GTDB lineage: Bacteria > Patescibacteriota > Minisyncoccia > CAIUEV01 > CAIUEV01 > JAJYBC01. The sequence goes on from JAJYBC010000041.1 coordinate 6,514, forward strand.
ATAATTTACTTTTTTATCCCGATTTTCGTTCGGAAGAAAGAATTGCCAACCGTTTTTTTAGTTTGTTGACGATATCTCCCGAAGTGGTGATCCAAACTAATTTTCCGAAGCATTATTTCCTGCTGCGACTTGTTCAAAATCAATACGCTAGTTTTTTCCCGAGGTGGTTAAAAGAAAGAAAAGAATTTAACTACCCTCCTTTTACGCAATTATGGGAATTGGAAGTTAATGGTTATAACAATCAAGAAATCAGTCAAAAAGTTAATCGTCTAAAAATTAATCTGGAAAAAATACCAGCGGTGAAAGAAGTTCTTTTTTCTTTACGCCAAATTATTTTCAAAGGTGGTCGGGGCAAGTTATCTGTTTTAGTCAAAACAGATAAAGAATTTAATCTTTTTGCTTCTTTTGCAAAAAATGAGGAACTGAAAAAATCATTTTTTGCAACGAGGCTTTGAAAGTTGGATATTGGATAATTTCTCGAAATTCGTCAAAAGTTAAAAGTCGATTAGCTTGAATATTCTTGCGATCTTGAAGTAAATTGGAAAGTTCTTTAATTAAAGAGAACAGACCTTTGATGACCAAAAAGAAAACTTTTCTTTTACCGTTATTTTTGACTAATTCGGCAGTCGGTCCTTTTTT
>JAJYBC010000042.1 GCA_021779255.1 bacterium
CGATTATGGGAACGGTTTTCTTTTTTATTTTTCGAAAAATTCGGAAACTCTTTAAAAGAGCTCAAGAAGCCATTGATTGGCTTAACAGAGTAATCAGTGAAAGTATTTTAGGTTCGTCTCTTATTCGTTTATTAAATTCGCGGAAATTCGAGGATGAAAAATTTTTTATTGCAAGCACGGAGGCAAAAGACATTAGCTTCGAAATATTGAGATTATTCTCCAGTCTTATTCCTGTAATCACGTTTCTTACTAATTTTGCTACGCTGGCGATTGTTTTATTGGGAGGGCATTTTGTTATTACCGGTGCTATGTCGCTTGGAAATTTTACCGCTTTCAATAGCTATTTGGCTATTCTACTCTTCCCCATTATTATTCTTGGTTTTATCAGTAATCTTATTGCGCAAGCACAAGCTTCTTATGGGCGAATCGCTCAAGTTTTAAATACGCCTATTCCTAAAAAAACAGGTGGGGTTAAGGCGATTTTGAGAGGCGATATTGAAGTTAAAAAAATCACAGTCAACCTAGAAGAAAAATCGGTGTTGCGAAATGTTTCTTTTTCAATCAAAGCGGGCAGTAAAACGGCGATTATCGGTCCAACCGCGGCTGGCAAAACCCAGCTTCTTTACCTAATAGCGGGTCTTTTAACGCCAACAGAGGGCGAAATAACTTTTGACGACAAGAGTATCTCTAAATATTCCAAAGAAAGCTTGCATAGTCAAGTCGGTTTTGTTTTTCAAGATAGTGTGATGTTTAATCTAAGTTTGCGAGAAAATATTGCTTTCAGTAACACGGTAAAAGATGAATATCTTGAAAAAGCGATAAAAACTGCGGAAATGGAAGATTATATTGAAACTTTGCCTAACAAATTAGACACGATTGTTTCAGAAAGAGGAACTAGCCTTTCCGGCGGTCAGAAACAACGTATTATGCTCGCTCGCGCTTTAGCGCTTAATCCGAAAATTCTCCTTCTCGATGATTTTACCGCGCGTGTTGATTTTAATACGGAAAGAAAAATATTACGTAACGTTGCTCAAAATTATCCGCGATTAACCCTTATATCCGTTACTCAAAAAATTTCATCCATTGAACATTACGATCAAATCATTCTTCTTATGGAGGGAGAGCTATTAGCCAAAGGAACTCATCAAGAGCTTTTAAATATTTCACCCGAATACGTGCAAATTTTTCAATCGCAACGGAGCACTAACCAATACGAGTTAAACGACTAATAATATGAATTATTCTCTCATAAAAACAGACCTCGAAAAAGAAAAACAAAAAGGTGTGCTAAAAACTGCATGGCGTAGGCTTTTTCCGTTGATGACGGAAGAAAAATCTTCGGTTATCTTAGCTCTTTTTGCCATCCTAGTAAGCTCAATCGTTTCTCTTTTGGTGCCCATTATTATTGCTCATATTATAGACGCCTATATCACGGAAAAAAATTTTCAAGGGGTGCTGTCTTTTTCCGAGCTGTTGGCCGGAATTTTTATTGTGGGACTGGTTTCTAATTATGTTCAAATTGTAACTATGGGGAGCGTGGGCAGAAGATTACTTTTCAATTTACGTAACAAAATTTTCGGCAAACTTCAGGAACTTCCCGTTGCCTTTTTTAATCAAAATAAAGCGGGTGATATTATTTCTCGCATTAATAACGACACCGACAAGCTCAATCAATTTTTTTCTCAAGCTTTAATGCAGTTTACTGGGAATATTATTCTTATAGTTGGCACGGGAATTTTTATTCTTTTTATTAATTTTAAACTGGGCTTAGTTGCTCTTATTCCTGCAATTTTGGCTTTAATAGTGACTAAATTGCTTAATCCTTGGGTCAAACGCACCAGTCTTAAAAGCCTTCGAACTTTAGGAAATATGAGTGGAGAAATTCAAGAAAGTATCAATAATTTCAAGGTTATAGTCGTTTTTAATCGGCTTGACTATTTTCGAAATAAGTTTAAAGAAGCTAATGAAGCGAATTATGGCGCTTCAGTTCGGGCGGGTATAGCCAGCAATGTGTTCAATCCGATTTATGTATTAGTCTCTTTTCTGGCTCAATTAGCCGTTCTAGCTTATGGAATTTATCTTATTTCTTACGGACAATTCTCGATTGGGTTATTGATTGGCTTTTTACTTTATGTTAATAATTTTTACAATCCGCTTCGGCAACTGGCTTCTGTTTGGCCGTCACTTCAATTGGCTTTAGCCGGACTAGATCGCATTTCGGAAATATTAACACTCGAATCTGATGTGCAGATAGAATTGAAAAAAAAGAGAAAAATCCTTTTCTCGACTAACGTTGCCTTGGAATTTGAAAATGTCTTTTTTTCTTACGAAGAGAAAAAGAATGTTTTAAAGGCTGTTAATTTTAAACTTCAACAAGGAAAAACTTACGCGTTTGTTGGACCAACCGGAGGAGGAAAAACAACTATTGCATCTCTGATGGCCCGCTTGTATGACCCAAGCGGAGGTACAATTTATTTAGAGGGAAAAGATCTTCGTTGCTACAAACCTGTTGAGCGAGCGCAAAAAATCGGGTTTATTTTGCAAGAACCATTTTTGTTTAGTGGTACGGTACGTGAAAATATTTTATATGGCAACGAGAAATATTTTCAACAGACTAATGATGATTTGATTAAAGTTCTGGAGGAAGCCAATTTAACGAAATTGCTTTCGCGTTTTTCTAAAGGTTTGGATACTCGTATTATTTCTAGCGGGGACGCTATCAGTTTGGGACAAAAACAACTAATCGCCTTTATCCGAGCAGTTCTTCGCAACCCAGACATATTGATTTTGGACGAGGCTACTGCCAATATCGATACAGTTACAGAGCAACTGCTTGAAGAAATTATTAATAAGTTGCCGAAAAAAACGACTAAAATAATTATTGCCCATCGACTTAACACCATCGAAAACGCCGATGACATTTTTTTTGTAAACGGAGGAGAAGTTGCACACGCAGGATCCATGCAACAAGCAATGGATATGCTTTTGCACGGTGAAAGAAAAAGTTAATTCTAGAATCATCACGCATAAATTTTATTTACAAAACTTTTTTATAGGTTTTTTATTTTACCGAGTAATTTTTGGAAGCAAATTCATATTGTTCAATGAATATTTTTTTCATTGGCATAATCGAGTTTAACTCATAGAATACTAGCATAGCATTTCGATAATCCTCCTCTTCTACACTGCGATAAGATAGTGGGGCGAGAGAATGAGAAATAAGTAACGCATTGGCCATAAGTCTAGCTGTCCTTTTATTTCCATCTTCAAACGGTTGAATGTAACTGATACCAAGCAGAGCTAGCAACGCTTTAGTATAAGGGGTTTCCACTCTTGATACCGCTTTCCCCAATTCATTTACAGCTTCGGTAATCTGGTAAACATTGTCAAGTGGACGATAAATAGATCCAGTTACGCCAACGAGTTTTGTTCTAAAACTTCTATTTATATTTAAGTTTTTAACTAAAATGGCATGCAGCTCCTCCAGATTTTTGCGGGTAATCGTTTTGAATTGAGACGAGTGTTTGCGGATATAATCAAAAGCGTCTTTATGATTCAAGATCATTTGAGCTTCAGATTTGGCGTGACCTGGAGCTTCTTTGTTCTCCAAGATTAATTTTTCAGTATCTAGAAGCGTATAAGTGTTGCCCTCAATTTTTGATGATTTCCAAGAAAGCTCAATAATCAAACGCTCCAATTCTTTTTTTTTAATAGCTAGAGATAATCCCGTCGTTATTTTTTTGTATTCGGCCGTCGATATTTCCAGTCTTTTTAATTCGTCGTCGGTAAAAATGTTTATTGGAAAATCTTTTAGTAAATCAAAATTGTATTGGTGTAATCCATAGCGTTTATCAGGTTCAATATCAATGTATTGTTTAGCGTCAAGGTTAGTAAAAATTCGACCCCTTGAACGCAACGTATAATTTGTTGATCTTCCCAAACCCGTCATTTCTAAAATTTTATCTTCAACCATCTCAGACAAAGCTCTTTTTATAGTTACCAAAGAAATATCTTCTCCTGTTTTTAATATTTCTTTATGTACTTTGGAAGACCGCATTTTTCCCTGCTTAAGAAAGATTTGAATAATTCTTTGTTGCTTTAGAGCTATTTTATTCATTTTCGTATCATTTAATTATAATAATCATCTCATATTGATACGATTACTATAGATATTTTTATTTCTTTAGACAAATTTAAGTTGAAACTTTTGGTTAAGTCTATCTTTTCGATAATTTTTTGATTGAAGATTACACTTATTAATCCAACGCGCGATCGATCGTAAGCTCTGCCATATTGGAAATATATCTTCTTAGTCGAATCAAACTATCCACGACAGTGACAGCCTCTGTGCAATTTGTTTGAATTATTTTTTCCAAGAGCAATTTGGTGTCTTTGTTGGTATTTTTAATTTTATTTAAAGTATTGTGAGATCTTTCCTTATCAATTTTCTTTGTAAATTTCATAGCTTCTTTCAAAAAGAACAATATCTTTTTTGATGTTTTCTGTATCAGAGAATTAAGATCCTTATTTTTATTGACCTTTCCCCAAATAACTTGTTGGGAAATCTTGACTGCATGATCGGCGATTCTCTCTAATTGTCTAGCAACATTTTCAAAATAGTGAGCATCTTTTAAGTCTAATCCGAGATCTTCTTCAGAAACGATCTCGTTAATCAAAGAATGATATTGTCTAAGAACAAGAAAGAAAAACTTATCCACTTCAAAATCCCTTTCTTTAATATCCACAGCAACCGCTTTGTCGTTTGCAATAAAAGCCTTTACTGCGTCATCAAACATCGAAAAAGCCATAATAAACATTTTTTCTATCCCCTCATGCACAGAAAATTTTTCTAGATTAAAAAGATTTTTGAGAATTATATTTTTCGAGGACTCCTCTATAATTTCAAAACCGGCTAGAAGCTGAACAGCTTTTTTGATTTCCAATCTGCTTTCTTGGTTGATTACCTTGCCTTTGACTTCAACTTCGTCAACTCCCAAGATGTAAAGCGCGATCAGCTCTCTTTTTATTTCCTCATCATTCAATTTATCCGTCCAAATAATTTTTTTCGTTTTTCTTTCAAGAGCCGTCGGTGGTTGTATGACAAGAGAACCAGTCGGTTTTACGTATACATTTACGTTATCTTTTTGTTTTATATTGTTTTTGATTATCCATTCCTTGGGGAGGGTAATCGTGAAACTGGCTCCACCAGTGCTTTGGATGCTTCTTTTTTCCATAATGTATAGGTGATTATATCAATATATATTTTATAACATAAACTTTCAAATACGTTAAAAAAATGAAAAAAAAGACAATCCTCCCGTTGGTGCTGGGCGCAGCCGCATTAACATTGATTCTGGCAGGTTGCGCAAAAAAAGATGCAAAAAATTCTCAGTCTCTGCCTGCAATAAACAAAGTGGCTACCGGGGAAATTTCGGGAAAGCTGGATATTAAAGGATCGGACACTCTTCTCCAGCTGGTTTCTTCCATGTCAGAGGCTTTTTCTCAAAACAATCCTAAAACAGAAATCACGGTGACCGGAGGAGGGTCGGGGACGGGAATAGCCTCTCTCATAAACGGCGAAATAAAAGTGGCCGACGCTTCCAGAGATGTAAAACAAGACGAAATAGACCAAGTCACAAAAATGGGGAAAAGTTTTAAAAAGTTTATCGTTGCCCGAGATGGGCTTTCTATAATTGTCAGCAAAAATAACCCTATTAAACAATTAACAGTCGATCAAATCGGAAAAATATATCGAGGAGAGGTCACCAACTGGAGTGCAGTAGCTGGCAACGATAGCTCGATTAATCTTTACGGGAGACAAAGCACTTCCGGAACATATGAATTTCTAAAGGATTATGTTTTAAAGGGAGATTATGCTTCAACCATGAGAAATATGGAGGGAAATCAAGCAATAATTGATGCGGTTAAAAATGACCCTACGGGAATTGGATATGTGGGCATCGGATACGCTGTAAACGCTGGAGATTCGATAGTAATTCTTAATGTAGCCACTACAGAGAATTCAACTTATTATCCTCCAACAGACGAAGCCAATATTAAAAGTGGCAAATATCCCATAAGTAGACCTTTATTCCAGATAATGCTAGATTCTCCGGAGAAAGAAGGTCTCGTTGAAAAATTCATGCAATTTGAAATTAGTCCCGAAGGAGAAAAAATAGTGAAAGAAGTAGGTTTCTATCCTCCAAGCGAGCAAGATAAAACATCAAATGAAAAGTTTTTTTCAGAAATCAAGTAAGAATTAAAACTCAAAGATTTTAACGTCTTTGAGACGTATATAACTTTCTACAATATGCCAAAAAGAAAATGGCGACAGGTTAAAGAGACACTAATTAAATATTTTTTTGGGATTAATGGAATCATTTCTATATTGGTGCTACTGGGAATTTTTCTTTTTCTGGCTAAAACCGGATTACAATCTTTCGAAAAAATTTCCTTTTCTCAATTCTTTTTAGAGAAGGAATGGAATCCTAC
>JAJYBC010000007.1 GCA_021779255.1 bacterium
TTAATTTTAGCGATATTGTTTTGATCCATAAAATCTTTCACTCTGATCAAATCTTGCCCCCAATCAACGTTAGAATCAACCATATATTTCCATCCTTCTTTGGATCCTCCGATAAATTCGTTAAAATAAGGTAAATAACTAGGAAAAGTAGTGATATTGACTCCCACGTACCAAAGAAGTAAGGCAACTAAAAGACCAACGTTAGTCCAATAAAGACCAATTTTTTTCTTTTTGTCTAAAATCTCACTTAGTTTACCCAACATAATCGCCGAAAACATGTAGAGAAAAGGAAACATAGGCAAAATATAGCGAATTCCCAATTGCAATTTATTTATCGAGGCCATAAAGAAAATGAGACCGGCAAAGAAAGCATACCCCAACAAAGCCGCATTTTCCTGAAGCCAAAGCTTTTTTTCTTTTCTTTTTTCTTTTTGAGACTCAATGATTTTTTGACTTGCCAATAATAACAGTAAAAGGACACTGGCGTAAAAAATAATCTGTGCCGCAATCGGCTCTTTTAAGAGGTAAGCAAAAACAAAATAATCCGGCCAGTGAGTGCCGAGCTGACCGAAAAAATAAGTCATATGTCCGCCCGTAGCGTGAGCTGTTACCATTAAAAAACCTAAGAGATATTGAGCGTAAGGTCTTAAAACGGTAATGTCCGTCATACCATTAAGCAAGCTATTAAAACCTAAATGGCCCAAATCTTTATCGGTAATAGAATCGTCAATCAGTCGATGTTGTACTTCTACCGGCATATTCCAAATATGCGGAATATACCAAAGACCGACCAAAATATAGCCGATAATCATCATTCCAATGGCCTTCCCAACTTCTAAACTAATTTTCCGTAAAGTCATTTTTAATTTATTTTTTTGATGCGATCCTAACCCGTAAAAAAAAGCCACCACCAAAAAAGTTGGAATTAGTAAAAACAAATTAAATTTAGCTAGTTGAGCAAGACCAAAAACAATTCCCGTCCAAATAAATTTGAGTAAACTCGGTCTTTCCAAATAAAGATAATAGGCATAAAGAGCGAAAAGAGCGAAAACTGTCGCGCCCATATCAGTAGTAATAAAACGACCGTGCGCCATTAAATTAGGCGAAAAAAGGTATAACACCAGAGCTACCAAAGCTAATTCTCTCTTACTTGTTATTCTTTCAGTCCAACGATAGAGAAACCAACCACCTAAAAGAAAGATTAAAACCATAGGAATTCGACCCCAAAAAAGCATTTGATCGGCATTATTACCGTATTTATAAAGAAATTTACCACCCAGGTCCCACTGATCATTAACATTATCTTTCCACGCCGGATCTTCCGCCGGAAAATAAACATCTTGGAAAAGAAGAGGGAAAGCAGCTGTTTCTTTGATTAAAGGTGGATGTTCAGGATTGACCCGATAATCATGCATAGTTAAATAAGAATAACCCGCCACGATATGAGGCATTTCATCGCGAATAGCTGAATCTTTCCACATACTTCCCACAGCCAAAAGACCAGCCAATAACATTAAAATTACAGCTAGAAAATGCGTTCTCACTAGATTTTTCCAAAATTTCATTTTTTATATTTTAATTTTAAGTTATTTCAACATCGATTTGAATCTCTCTACCATTTCTACCGGCGTCGGATCTTGACCATAATTTATCGCCAAATAGTAAGAGGCGAAGCAACCTATTTGTAAAGTAGCAAAAAGACGGTAAAGAATTTCACCTTCTGGTATTTCGATTATTTTAGCCCCGATTTTGAAATCCTGCAAAATTTCAGTAGTGGCCAAATAACGTTTTAGATTCTGAGAATTATCTTGCTCATCTTTTAGCAGTAAAAGATGAAAATTAGCTTGAGAATTAGTAAAACCAACCATTTCGTTGTGATTTAACTCTGGAAAATAATTCCAAAAGGCAGGAGTCTTGGAATTTTCGTTAAACATAATTTTCCAAATCAAAGCCAGAGCTTTAAATTGAACGGGGGCATAAACAACTGGTGTTTTTCCTTGAATGGCTACCGCTATTTCTTGTCCGTTTTTTTTCAACCTTACTAATTGATTTTTAATGGCTAGACTAACTTCCTCCAACTTTGGTTGTTGATCCTCTATTAGACCGGACTGATAAAGAGCTCTGAGCAGTGAAGTTAGTCCGTAGCCCAATCCCATTCTTGGCTGAATACCAGCCGGCAGCTGAATAAAGGGTAGCTTATTTTGCAGACAAAATTCTAGCAACTTTCCTCCGCTGGTCAAACCTAAACAAGTTAGATTATTCTGACGCACTTCTTCAAAGACCGAGAGAGTCTCTTCGGTGTTTCCTGAGTAAGAAGAAATAATATTCAGACAATTCAGTTCAAAAGCTTCAGGGGGCAGGGAATAGGAACGATTAATAATTACTCTTAACGGATTGCCCTTTCTGATTTTATTAACTGTTTCGTCCAGATAAATTTTTAACAATTCACCCGCCAGAGCCGATCCGCCCATACCGCTTAAAACTATTGAATGAAAGTTGCCCTTCAAATTTATACTTTCAGCTAATTGCCAACCAGCTAGCAGCTGATTCGGCATATCCTCGATTATAGCTAGGAGATTCTCTTTATCAATATCAATATTGTTTGTATATTCATCAGCCATTTTTTTTATTTAAATCTTAAAAAATATAGGAACAATTTTTGTTGTTTATGAATATAACTCATCTTTGGACTATTTTATTGACTATGCTAACAATTTTCTCTCTAATCTTGGCGTCTTCTACTCCTCTTCACATAATAACAGAAAAATACCGAAAAACAAAAAATACCCACAGGGGTGACTAGAGGGAATCGAACCCTCGTGACCTGCTCCACAGGCAGGCGTTCTACCATTGAACTATAGTCACCCCTCTGAGTATTTAGATGTACCACACAGGCTGTCTTCAAACTATTTTAGAGTATCAGAAATTATTCAAAATTACAAGAAAAAAACAAAGACAACTTAAAATTTACTCCATTTCTTCTTCGCCCGATTCCTCTTTTCGTTTACGTTCCACCGCCCACCAAATCTTTTCCAACGCTTCGTTTGGCGTTAAATGAGTAGTATCGACCACTAAATCGTAATTATTTTCCTCTAAAAAATCAATTCCGTAATATTTTTGATAACGAAAACGGTCAGTATCCACTCGTTCTTGCAACTTTTCCGTTAAATTTTTAACTGTTTTGGCTTTTTCTTCTTCTTTACGTTCTTCCTTCTGTAAATCGCCGAAAATCCTTCTGGCTCCTTCTTTCAAGTCAACTTTAACAAAAATTTTCAAAGAATTGGGAATAAAATGAAAGGCGGTACGACTTTCAATAATAAAATCATTTTTAGTATTACCTAATTCTTTAACATATTCATCCGTTTCTTCATCAATACTAGAATCAGTTTCGGCCATTTTCATTAGTTCTAAGATATTAACCCCTTTTTGATCGGCCATTTTGCGGAGAATGGCTCCCATATAAATACGCTCAAAACCTAATTTTTCAGCCAACATTTTAGCCACCGTACTTTTGCCCGATCCGGGAAGACCGGAAAGAGAGATAATCATAGCAAGATTAGAAATTAGAAATTAAAAATTTATCTTACAATCCATGCGCCGCCCTATTTCGATCGTGTTCATCCAAAGTTCTCGAATAAACCGTTTCACCCGTTTTCGGATCAGAAAGAAAATAGACATAATCAGTTTTCTGAGGGTAGGCGGTCGCCTTGATGGCCGAAAAACCCGGATTGCCGATTGGTCCGAAAGGCAAACCTTTATTTAAATAAGTGTTATAAGGTGAGTCAATTCGCGTATCTTCAAAAGAATATTGATTTTTAACGACTCCTAGAATATAACTGATAGTGGCACAAGATTGGAGCGGTTGACCATTTTTAATCCGATCCCAAAAAATACCAGCGACAATTTTGCGGTCATTTTCTTGAGGAACTTCCTTCTCGACCACACTCGCCATCGAAACTATCTCGTCCAAAGTATGTCCGCTTTTTTGCACATCTTCGCGCAAAGAATCCGTTATTTTGGTATCGAAGTTAAGAAGCATTTTATAAACCAACTGCTCCGCCGTTGTTTTTCCTTTAATCACATTATAGGTATCCGGGAAAAGATAGCCCTCCAAAGTTCTACCTTTTGGCAAATCTTGCAAAAAAGAAAAATAAGGCCGATATTTATCCGGCGAGCTAACTTCATTAAGAAAATCTTCCTTAGTCAAAATCCCTTTTTCCGAAAGATACTCTCCTATTTGTTTGTCGTTCCAACCTTCAATAACCGTAATCGACTGATCTTCTTTTTTGCCTTTGCCCGTGGTCATCACATCCACAATTTCTGGAATTGACATATTTGGACGAAGAGTGTAAGTCCCGGCCACCACTTGGCTTTCTTTATTTTTTACCCACAAATAAATTTCCAACCAAAGATGATTGGTGATTAAACCACTTTTTTCCATCTTAGAAGCAATCAGATTTACTCCGTCACCTTCGCTAACAATCAGATCTTGTTCTACTGGGGAATCACTGAGCTTCCCATGGATTCTAGAGTCTACAAAAACGTAACCGCAGAGAAGAATAAAAAGAGAAGTTAGAATAAAATAGTGAAATTTACTCACAAGATAAAAATTAAAAAAATTAAATTATGCGATAAATTATTTATAAACCAAAATTTTGTTTATTCCAAAAAGCTAATTATAATTAAAAATAAAAAATTATTATTTTTAAATTTAAAAAATGTCGAGAAAAAACATTTTAATAATTATCGTTGTCCTTTTTATACTCGGAATCGGCTATCTTTATTACCCCAAAAATTCAAGTAATAGCCCATCTTCACAACCAACCGACGAAACCATTTTTTTCTGGGGACAAGGTTGTCCCCATTGTGAAAACGTTGAAAAATTTTTTCAAGAAAATGGTAATTTGGACCAAAAACTAAACATCAAAAAATTAGAAGTTTTTAACGACAAAAATAACCAGAAGTTTTTCGGTGAAAAAATCAAGGAATGCAATTTAAATTCAAGCGGTGTCCCTGTGTTATATGAAAAAGGCCGATGTTTTCAAGGTGATACCCCGATTATCGATGAGTTAAAAAAACAAATGTAAATTTATAATCTTGTCGGTTAGCAGATAAGGTTCACTTAATTTCTGCGTTTTTATTAGAAATTAAGTTAATTAGAAATTTTATATTATTATGTCTCCTTCCAACAGAAAAAACAGTCTCGCTACTTTTCGTCAGCCTCAATCAAGTAAAGTCTACACTCGTCATAAAGAAAAAAACGGACCAGCGAGAGATTGGCGTTTAAACTTTTGGTTTATTCTAATTTTTCTTATCTTGCTGGCCATTGTTCATCGACTTTTTGTGGTTCAAGTTTTAAGCCACGAAGAACTTTTTTCTCGAGCTCAAAATCAGCACCAATACTACGAAGAACTCACTCCTCGCCGAGGAGAAATTTATTTACAGAACAAAGGCAAAACTTATCCGGCTTCCATCAACGAAGAAATGGATACGGTTGTCGCCGTTCCCAAGAATATTGATGATATTGAAGGAACGGTTATGACCCTCGCGACTGTTTTAAATCTCCCAGCTGAAGAAATTCGTCAAAAAATCACCAAAAATCGAGAAGATTTGTATGAGGTAATCAAAAGAGAATTGACCGATGACGAAAGTCTCGCCCTTCAAAATAAAAATCTAAAAGGTATTGAATTGATACCTGAATATTGGAGAGTCTACCCTGCTAGCCCCTTAGCTTCTCAGACCATCGGCTTCCTCGGTTACACCGGCGAAGACAAAATCGGTCAATACGGAGTCGAAGGTTATTTTGACAGCTCGCTAACCGGCAAAGGTGGTTTTATGAAAGCAGAAAAAGACACCGGTGGTCGTTGGATTTCCATTGGATTACGGACTCTTCAAAAAGCTCAGGATGGAGATAATCTTGTTTTAACTATTGAACAATCGGTTCAATCTTTCGTTGAACGCAAACTGGAAGAAGCGGTCAAAAAATTTGACGCCACTGGAGGCAACATTTTAATTATGAATCCCAAAACGGGTCGCATTATAGCTATGGCCAACTATCCCTCTTACGATAACAGCGATTACAGAAACGTTGGGGACGCTTCTCTTTTTCAAAATAAATGTATTCAAGAACAATTTGAGCCCGGATCTATTATGAAACCGATCACTTATGCCATCGCCCTTGATACCGGAAGGATTGAGCCTGAGACTCTCTACCACGATGCCGGCTCCGTTACTATTTCCGGTCGAACTATGCATAATTTCGACGGTCAAGGCAGAGGAACAATTCCTATGATCAAAGCATTGGAGTTATCTTTGAACACCGGCGCTATTTTTGCTCAGCAAAGTGCCGGTAAAGAAAAATTTTACGAATATTTAAAAAATTTCGGTTTTGGTTCAACCGTAGGAATTGATTTGATAGGAGAAGCTAAGGGGGATATCCGCAATCTTGGTCAAATGCAAGATTTGACTTTCGCCACCGCTTCTTTCGGTCAAGGAATCGCGACTACACCTCTACAGATGGCCACCGCCATTTCAGCTTTGGTTAATGGAGGACATTTAATGAAACCTCAAATAATTGAAAAAATTGTTAAATCTAACGGGGAAGAGATTACCATTCCGCCAAAAGAAGTTCGCCAAGTTATTTCCGAAAAAACTTCGGAAAAAATAAAAGCGATGATGGTCTCTGTTGTCAAAAATGGTTGGAGTATTAAAGCGGCCGTTCCCGGTTATCTAATTGGTGCTAAAACCGGTACAGCTCAAATGCCCAACGGATCGGGAGGCTATTCTGATGATTTCATTCACAGCTTTATTGCCGCTGCCCCTATGAACGATCCTCAGTTTGTCATTATTTTCAAATTAAATCGAGTAAGACGAGTAAAATTTTCTTCCGATTCTGTCTCGCCTTTAACTCGTCCGATACTGGAATTCCTTTTCGATTATTATAATATTTCTCCCACTGAGAAAATAACCGATAAGGAAAAAGAACTTTACGATCATTATTCCGCCCAATTAAAAAGTTTGATCGGATCGGAACCTAATAATCCTCAAGAGACTAGCGCCACCAAAAATATAGAGCAACAAATCAACAATAATAGTAACTCTTCTTCGGATAGTACCAAACCGGCTCCCTCGACTGATAATTCGAGCGTTCATGCTTTAATTAACAGTCAAGCTGGAGATTAAAAGTACAAATTTACAATCTGTTCGTAAACTTATTTTATTTTATCTGTAATAAAATTTTTAATTTTTTCTATAAAAATTTCCTTGCGAAAGTTAAACGCAAAGTCATAGATTTTTTCCGGATCGAAGACACCCCTTCTAAACTTTTCCTCAAAAATTTGTACTGCTTCAATCAAACTGTCAACCGTTTGTTTATCAAAAAAAATACCTGTTAAATTTTCCTTTACTGCTTCCAAAGCTCCTCCCGCTCGATAAGCTAAGACGGGTTTTCCGCTGATCATCGCTTCTAAAGCTACAATCCCGAAATCTTCCTCTTGAGGAAAAACCAAAGCTTTCGCTGAAGCTAAATACTCGGCCACCCGAGGATCTCTGGGGGGAAGAGGTCCGACAATCTCTACCGTTGGACCGGCCAAACGCTTTAGCCGATTTATCTCTGGTCCGCCACCAACCACCTTTAGGGGCAATTGTAATTTATTAAAAGCTTTAATTCCCAAATCGAATTTTTTATAAGACATTAAACGCCCAAACATCAAATAATATCCCAAAGATTGGTCAGGATTAAATTCTTTTTTTTCTTTTTGTTGTTTCGGAGTAAGTAATTCGTCGATATAAACGGGGGGATTGATAACCACCGAGTTTTTTTGATAATATTTTTTTATTCTTTCTTTCACTAAATGTGAATTAGCAATGTAAAAATCAACTCTGCCGGCTGCCATCCGATCCCACATTCGAACGTAATTTAAGCCAAGAGGAACAAGACGACGAAATAATCCCGGATAAGAAAACTCTCTCACGTATTTATGACAGTCATCCCAAACATAACGTGTCGGGGTATGACAATAACAAATATGCGTGGCTTTTGGGCCGACAATGACTCCTTTGGCATAACTGGCCGAATCGGAGAGAACCAGATCGTAATAGGAAAGGTCAAAGCTTTCCGCCGCCATTGGCATAAGCACTGGAAAAAGACGGTGAGTCGACGAAACAAAAGGAACTTTTTGCAAGAAAGAAGAACGAATTATGCGATTGGGCAATATTTTTTTGACTAATTTTTTATCATAAACCAACGTATAAATTGGAGCTTCGGGGAAAATTTGAGCGAAACACTCCAAGACTCTTTCAGCGCCTCCATATTCAACCAAGTAATCGTGAACCAGAGCTACTTTCAATTTTCGCAATTTTTTTTTCGTTTCCCGATCAAATTTAATTTTCATATCGCTTTTAACCTCTTAAAAGTTTTTTAGCTTTTTATTATAACACTCGATTCATTTTTTACAAACTATTTTTTTAGTTTATAATTTTAAAAGATAATTAATAATCTCAACTTGCTATGACTAAAAAGATCAAAATCTTTACCAAAAATGACTGTCCCAATTGTCCGCCAGCTAAAAAATTAGGCGAAGAAATTATAAGAGAAAATTTGTTGGAAGTGGAGTTTTACAATGTTGACCAATCGGAGGGATTAGCTGAATCTCAATTTTATAGTGTTATGGGAACTCCCACTATCATCTTATGCGACACTGATGAAAATGAAACCGAGACAAGAAGTTGGCGAGGAGAAACACCGGATATTGAAGTAATAAAAGAGGAGATTAAAAAACCGGAATAAATTTTCAATTAGTCTAACCCCTGCTAAAAAAGAAATGGGTAATAGAAATAATTATATCAATATTATGGCTTCTTTGGCTCAAAAAATTGCCGCTTCATCCAATCAATTGCGCGCTGGTCACGGGGCTTGCGCCGGTTGCGCTTTTCCCGCCATCGTACGCACCGTTATGGCCGGATCGGAAAAACCTTTGGTTATTAGCAATGCCACCGGTTGTCTGGAAGTAACCACAACCGTTTATCCTCGCAGCGCTTGGAACGTGAATTACATTCATAGCGCTTTTGAAAACGCCGGAGCAACTATATCCGGAGTGGAAACCGCCTATCGTTTTTTGGAAAAAAATAAAAAGATTAAGGAAGAATATAATTTTTTAGCTATTGGAGGAGATGGCGGATCATACGATATAGGATTACAAAGTCTTTCCGGCGCCCTCGAAAGGGGACATCGGTTTGTTTATCTTTGCTACGATAACGGTGGCTATATGAATACCGGCGGTCAACGTTCCGGCGCTACCCCTTTTGGAGCCGATACGACTACCGATCCGACTGGAAGCAACAAGTCAGGAAAAAACCAAAACCGAAAAAATTTTCTAGAAATTTGTATTGCCCATGACATTCAGTATGCCGCTCAAGCTAGCGTTCATAATTTACCCGACCTTTATCGCAAAGCTCAAAAGGCTTTTAGCTATAATGGGCCAACCGTGTTACTAGTTTTTTCTCCTTGCATTACCGTCTGGAAGTTTCCCACCGGAAAAGCCGTTGAGATAGCTCAAAAAGCCGTTGAAAGCCGTTTCTGGCCTCTCTATGAATATGAAAATGGTCAATATACCATCAATTACTTTCCTCAAAAATATACCCCCGTAGAAGAGTTTATCCGCCCTCAAGGCCGTTTTCATTATTTATTTCAAAACAAAAACGGTCAAAAGATTATTTCTCAAATTCAAAATTCCATTGATTTAAATTGGGAGAAACTTCTTCGCAAAGCCGAAAAATAAACAAAAAAAATTAACTTCGGATATATCTGGACCCGCCAACCGATTCCACCAAATCTTTCAATTCTAACTGAGAAATTATCGTGATTACCTCTGCTGAATTCAGTTGACTTTTTTTAATTATTTCATTGAGAGAAAGAGATATATCAAAAGACAAAAAATCAAAAATTAATTTTTGATTTTTTGTCAAAGAAATTAATTTTTCTTTATTGCTTGACTTATTTTGATTTTTTTTGCTTCTTTTTCGAGTAGCTGAATCCGGAAAAAAATATTCGATAATGTCCCGTTCATCAAGTAATATTTTAGCTTCTTTCCTTAAAAGATTGTTAGCTCCTCGACTTTCCGGTGAAAAAATATTTCCTGGGAGAGAAAAAACCCTTTTTTTCTCTCTAAAAGCAAACTCAGCCGTGATCAAAGCTCCAGATTTTGAACCGGCTTCTGCCACTACTACGGCATCGGCTAAACCGCTAATAATTCGATTACGCGCCACAAAATGTTGCCTCAAATAGCCCGAACCCAGAGGATGTTCACTAATTAATAATCCATTTTTAGCCACAATTTCTTCCGCGTATTTTTTATTTTCCGTTGGATAAATTTTGTCCAATCCGCCAGCCAGAACGGCTATTGTGGGACAATCATTATCTAACGCCATTTTGTGCGCTAAAATGTCAATTCCGATCGCTAAACCGGAGACGATAACAATTTTTCTTTTGGCAATCGCCGGTAAAATATTTTCCAAAGCTTTTCGGCCATAAGCAGTCATGTTGCGCGTACCCACCACAGCCAAGAAATATTGATTTTTAAAAATATCTATATTGCCTCTGCAATACAGAATTTTAGGGGGATAACGAATTGCTTTCAACTTTAAAGGATAAAGCGATTCTTCGATTTTTATTTCTGAAAAATCATTCTGAATTTTTGTTGACATAAATAAAGCGCGAAAAATCAATTATTCGTCGCGCTTTATTATAGCAAACCGATTATTAAATTCTGATAAAAACATTATTAAAAAATCCTCAACAAATGTTTCTACTTCAATTCAACGGAAGCACCCGCTTCTTCCAATTTTTTCTTAATTTCTTCCGCTTCTGCCTTAGAGACTCCAGCTTTCACAACCTTAGGAGCAGCGTCAACAATGTCTTTGGATTCCTTAAGACCTTGTCCCGTAATTTCGCGGACCATTTTAATAACAGCAATTTTAGCAGCTCCGGCTGAAGTAAGCTCTACATCATAAGAACTTTTTTCACCCGCGCCGCCTTCTTCCCCTTCACCGGCATTTCCTGCAGGAGCAGCTACCGCTACTTGAGCCATAGCGCTAACACCAAAACGATCTTCCAAAACTTTGACTAATTCGGAAAGTTCTAAAACACTCATTTTCTCAATCTCTTCCACCAACTTTTTAAATTTGGTCGGCACTTCTTTCGCTTCTTTTACTTCTTCGGAAACCGTAGTTGTGGTTTCTACTTGTTTTTCTTCGCTCATAGTTTTAACTTAAAAATTTATTAATTAAATTTGATCAAAATGATTTAAGCCGATTGGGATTTTTTCTGATCTTCAACAGCTTTTAAAACGTTAACTAATGAACCAATCGTTCCTGATAAAACGTAAACAAAACCTCGAACAGGCCCCTGCACCGTTCCCACTAATTTGCCCAAAAGTTCTTTTTTAGAAGGCATCTTGGCTAAAGATTCAACCTCAGCCAAACTAATAATCTTGCCTTCTAAGAGACCTCCCTCGATCTTGATTTTATCATTTTTCTTCGCGAAACTCCATATTTTTTTCGGCACTTCCGTTTCGGCTATTCCGAAAATAAAAGCTAATGGTCCGCTGAATTGTCTGGTGTCAAAATCAATTTTTTCCGCTTGAAGAGCCAAATTAATCAATGTTTTTTTCGCTACTTGGACAGAACCGCCAATTTCTCTAATCTGTTTTTTCAAATCATTCATATCTTTAACGGATAGACCGCGAAAATCAGCTACAACCAAAACTTTATTGTTAACCAACTTTTCTTTCAATTTCTGAATAATCGTTTCTTTTTGAGATTTATTCAACATATTTTTAGCTTAAAAAAATAAAGCCCGCTTTTGCAGGCCAATAGAAAAACAACAAAATCACTTTTATTACCTCTACACAAGACTTATGGCCTGCTTGTGGTCTTCGAAGAAAATAAATTACTGTCTTCAATAAAATATAAAAATATTAATTTGTCAAAAAACCCGCCCTCACGGGTATATCATATGCTCCTTATACTATAGTACAGCTCGTATCGGATGTTAAAACGCGCTCCTACGGAGTGATAATCTCTTCTATGTTACCGCTGGCATAAACACGCCATTTAGTGGAGTCAGCTAGTAATTTATCGTCTGATTTTAAAGTAATTTCAAACGGCTTATTATCCGTATCGGAGAATCGATGACAGACAAAATCTCCTCCTGAAAAACTGCCATTGGTAGGCGGACACTTTGAAGTTAAACTGGCGCAATAGTACGAACCGCCCCTGGGAGCTGAAAACAAAAAAGCGACACAATCATAAGGAACACTGTCTCTGACTAGGCTGTCTACTTTAACAGAACTATTCCAAGTCTGATTATCTAATTTTAGATCAGTTAGAGCAAAGGTCTTTTCTTGCATTACTTGATCACAAGTTTTATCAATATCCATTACACTAATTCTGTCCAAACCGGGAGTGGAAGTGTAAAGACCGGTGGAGAGATTCTGATCTTTCCCCACTGAAAGAGCGTAGCCACAAGGCATTATATCGCCACCCGTCGTACTCACTGTTTGACCAAAGAGAGCATAATCTCTCACAAGGCCCAAACCCGATCTAATCGTCCGGCCGGCTTCATCTATTTTTTTCTGTCGACTCGCCTTGGAAAATCCCAGAGCTGAAATGGTTGAAAGAGTGGCTATCAAAAAAAGGACAATGACTACTTCCATAATAGTAAAGGCTTTTTCTTTTTTTTGTTTCATCGCGTTTATTATTTTAATTTTATTTGGGGCTTAAAAGATAAATTTTAACCGTATGCTCTTTTTTTTGAATAAGAGGAAAACTTATCAATTTTTCATTTTCGGATAAATCAAGATCTTGCTCTTGAAAAAAAATTTTTTTATCCAAAATCAAATTAAAATCACGACCTAAATCATGTTCGAATTTAAAGGAATTATCTCCCAAAACGATAAAAACCCTTCTTCCCATTCTTAGATATTGATTGATAATTTCTCGATTATTCAAGATATTCTCCGGCGAATAAACATAAGCACTTTCTAAACCATAAATAGAAGAAAGGGGTTCGGAAAACATTTTCCAACCATTTCCGCTTGACTCGCGAGATAAAAAAATCAAATCATCTTTTTGAAAATAATTTCCTATTTGCTCCAAAGCTTGGCTTCGGCCATCTTCCAATTTTAAATTGAAAAAGTAAGCGTTCGCGAAAAGACTGGGAACGATTATCAGACCTAGAAAAATAGATAGAAACAAAGAATAAGATTCCTTTCGTTTAATCATTTTTTGACCCAATCTAACGGCTAATAAAATTGTCAAAAAGAGACTGCTTGGTAAAATCACTGAGAAAAAACGACGAAGAAACCAAGGATGATCAGGCGATATTTGCGGTGAAAAAAAAGCTAACCAGAAAGGCAAACTGACTAAAAAAAGGAAAATAATAAAACTTCTTTCTCGCTTCTTTAGGAGTGAAGACCCGAAAAAACTAAGAAAGAAAAGGATAAAAGCGAATATTCCGAAAATAAGAACCCCGTAAATCCACTCTATCTTCCAAAAATATTCCAAATGACTAAGCGATGGCAAAAAAGATAATCCCGCTTTTTTTAGGCCAGTCAAGCTATCCAAACTAACATTTGATTTTATTCCTTGATAAAACGACTTATTTTCTGACCAGTTTATCCAATCTTTGAATAAGCGCAAATAAACAGGTAATTGAAGTTTGAATGTGTAAATTAAAATAAAAATTGAAGCACCGAGCCAAAACAAAATTTGCCAAAAACTTTTTCTTTTTAGAACTGACGGAGCCGAAAAACTATTTTCTCTAATCTTTTTAATCCTTTCAGTTAAAGAAAGACGATTGTTTTGTCTCATTTTTCTCAAAAATCCATAAGTTAAAAGAAAAAACAAAACCCACCAGCCTTCCGGCCGAACCAAAGGGAAGAGAATTGCAATTTCGATTACAACCCAAAAATAAATTTTTGAAGACCTTTTTTTCCCAATTAAAGCCAAAAATAAAATTAGATTGGTAAAAAGAAAAAAAGTTAGATTTTCCGAGAGAGTAAATCGAGGAAACCAAAAGAAGATAAAATGAGATAAAAGAGCGACAAAGCCACCGGCCGAAACCCAAGTCGGAAACCAAATTCGGAGAAAAAAATAAAAACTGGTAGCGCCCCCCAAAATCAAAAAAGCGTTAGCCCAAGCAAAACTAGAAACAGAGCCAAAAAAATTAAAAAAAACAGCCAACCAAACACTGTAAGCCGGACTAAATTGAGACGTTAAGAATCCGTTTTCAACCACAAAACCCGGAAAATTCAATGCTTGATGCGCCGGACCTTCATTTTTTAATAAATCAAAAGCGGGCAGTTTAAAAAAAAGGTTGCCTTCTTTCGCTAAATAGATAGCAGCGTTAGCATAAGATCCTTCATCTCTGCCTGAAAGAGCCGGAAAAGGAGAAAAAGACAGTAGGGAACCCAACCAAAATAAGCTTACCAGCAGCAAGAAAGCATTAATTAAATTTAATTGAGAAAAAAGTGAATCACTTCTAATAAATTGTTTAACAAACCGAAAAAAACCGGACAAAAAACCGAAAAATAGCAATCCTGCCACCAAAAATAGTTTATCGAAGAGACCTAAATAAGCGATAATTATGGCGTACAATAAAAAAGAACAAAAATAATTTAATATTTTTGGCCAGCCGTTTTGATTAGTAGAATCATTTTGCTGTTGATAATTCATCTATAAAATGAAAGAAAATTTAAACAATCAAAAATAATATAACTTCAATATAATCGATAATTTTTGTTTTGACTATAAAACAAAAAGTTATCTTACAAAGGTTTGATCCTATTTATTTGACAACCTTTTTATTATTGTTTATAACTTTAAAAGTTAACAATTAATCTGGTTATCCAACTCCCGTATTTCAAAATAAGGGTTGGAGGCCCCAAAAAAATGGCAGAAAAATTTAGTCGCAACAAACCTCACTTAAATGTGGGAACAATTGGTCATGTTGACCATGGAAAGACAACTCTCACAGCTGCAATTTTGCACTGTCTTCAAATCGCCGGCAAGCCCGCCAGCCAAAAAGGCGTTAACGAAATCGATTCCGCTCCGGAAGAAAAAGAACGGGGCATTACTATTGCTACCGCTCACGTGGAATATGAATCCGATAAAAGACACTACGCCCACATTGACTGTCCCGGTCACGCTGATTATGTTAAAAATATGATTACGGGAGCCGCTCAAATGGATGGCGCTATTCTGGTTGTCGCCGCCACTGACGGTCCTATGCCTCAAACTCAAGAGCATATTCTGTTGGCTCGCCAAGTTGGCGTCCCAGAAATTGTTGTTTTTATCAATAAAGTCGACCAAGTGGACGATCCGGAATTAATTGATTTGGTTGAAGCCGAAATTCGCGAATTACTCAAAAAGTATGAATTTGACGGTGACAATGCTTCAATTATTCGAGGTTCCGCTCTTAAGGCGCTCGAAGCCAAAGATGTCAACGACGAAAACTGTAAAAGAGTTTTAGAATTAATTGACGCTGTTGATGAAAAAATTCCAGAACCGACTCGCGACATCGAAAGACCGCTTTTAATGCCTATTGAAGACATTTTCTCTATTGAAGGCCGTGGCACTGTTGTTACCGGTCGAATTGAAAGAGGCGTTGTTAGCTTAGGTGAAGAAGTAGAAATTGTTGGTCTAAAAGATACTCAGAAAACAGCTGTTACCGGAATCGAGATGTTTAATAAAGAACTTGATCGCGGACAATGTGGAGACAATGCCGGAATTTTACTTCGAGGAATTAAGAAAGAGAATGTAGAACGCGGCCAAGTTTTGGCCAAACCGGGGTCTATCACTCCTCATACCGAATTTGATTCCGAAGTTTACATCTTAACTAAAGAAGAAGGTGGACGACATACTCCTTTCTTTTCAGGCTACAAACCTCAGTTTTTCATTCGCACCACCGACGTAACCGGCGAAGTTACCCTTCCGGAAGGAGTAGAAATGGTTATGCCGGGAGATACAATGAAATTCAAGATTAAATTGGTTAAACCAGTAGCTATCGAGAAAGAAATGCGCTTCGCTATTCGAGAAGGTGGCCGAACCGTAGGAGCGGGAGTAGTGACTGAAATTACCAAATAATTGTTTTTTAAAGAATTATTGAGGATAAAGTTCGGGGTTTAATCTCGAACTTTATCTGATTATATTTTATTAGTTAAAGCATATCTTAAAAAATGGCAGAAGAAGAAAAGAACCGCATTCGTATCAAGATTAAAGCTTATGATCATCGAGTGATTGATTTGTCTGCCAGACAAATCGTGGAAACAGCTGAAAGAACAGGAGCGATCGTTAAAGGACCGGTGCCTTTGCCGACCAAAATAAGCCGTTTTACCGTTAATCGTTCCACTTTTGTTCATAAAGATGCCCGCGATCAATTTGAAATGCGCTTTCATAAAAGATTGATAGACATCGAAAATTTTACTTCTAAAACTATCGAGTCTCTCACTAACCTCGATCTTCCCGCCGGAGTGGATATTGAGATAAAAATGTAACAAGCAAGATCCTATGACTAAATTTATTATTGGTAGAAAAATTGGTATGTCCCAATGGTGGAACGAAGATAAAGTTGTTGAAGCTATCACTCTGATTGACTGTAGCGGTCTTATTGTTAAAGGAAAAAGAGATTTGGAAAAAGACAATTACCGAGCCATCATTGTTGGCGCTCTCAAGAAAAAAAATCAGCAAATGACCGATTTTGACAGAAAAACTTTAAATGACCAAAGAATTTTTGCTCTTATTCAAGAATTTCCTCTTACCACCGAAGAAAAATTTGATCTTTCTGAAGGTCATAAAATTTCCGTTGAAACTTTTGAGTCCAAAGACAAAGTTAACGTCTCCGGTTTGAATAAAGGTAAAGGTTTTCAAGGTGTTGTCAAACGTCACAATTTTGCTGGCGGACCAAAATCTCATGGACATAGACACGTTTTACGTTCAGCCGGATCAATCGGTTGCGCCTTTCCCGAGCATGTTCAGAAAGGTAAAAAAATGGCTGGTCGCATGGGTAACGCTCAAACCACTGTTAAAAATTTACGAGTCGCTTGGCTGGATAAAGAAAAGGATTTAATCGCTATAAAAGGCGCCGTCCCTGGTCGCAAGGGAGGTTGGCTGAAAATTGTTGGTATTAATTAGAAAAACTATGAAAAAACTAACTGTCTATAATTTAGAAGGTCAAAAATCAGGCGAAACTGAATTTAATGATCAAGATTTTTTTGAAAAAGAAAATCCTGAATTGTTGCATCAGGTTTCCACCGTTTTACAAAACAATCAAAGAGTTTACACCGCTCACACCAAGAGCAAGGACGAAGTTCGTGGCGGAGGTAAAAAACCTTGGAAACAAAAGGGAACCGGACGAGCCAGAGCTGGATCCATCAGAAGTCCCCTTTGGAAAGGCGGAGGAGTCACTTTTGGGCCACGTAATGAACGTAATTACGTTAAAAAAATCAACAAGAAAACCAGCCAATTGGCTTTAGCTTTGGCCATTAACGCTAAAGTAGAGCAACAAGAAATTAAGATTATCGACAATTTTGAAATAGAAAAGCCAAAAACCAAGAAAATTATTTCTTTAATTAAGGCTTTAAAAATCGGTAATCATTCGATTCTATTAGTTTTAGAGAAGAGAAATTTAACAGTTACAAAATCGGGGGGCAATATTCCACGTTTAAATATCAAGGTCGTCACCGATTTAAATACTTTGGATTTAATGAAATCTCAATATGTTCTTATCGAGCAGAAAGCTTGGGAAATTTTAAAGAAAGATCGTTTAAAGAAAAAATCGTCTAATAAAATTTTATCCGAAAAAAATAATTAGAGATTGCCTATAGTTGTTACTTTTTAAATTTATTACCGCTATTTATTATCATTTATGACTAAAAATATTATTATCAAACTTCTTTCCACCGAAAAAACCGTTAACCACGAAAAACAAGGTAAATATACTTTTTTAGTCAAAAATTCGGCCAACAAAATTGCCGTTAAAAAAGCCATTAAAGAAATTTACGGTTCTAAAGTAAAAGAAGTGAATATTATTCCCGTTCATCCCAAAGAAGTTAATCGTCGAAGCGGTAAAGGATTAAAAGGGAAAAAAGCTAAAAAAGCGATTATCTCGCTGTTTCCTAATGAATCTTTAAATAAAGACACTGAGATAAAGTAATTTTGTAATTATTTGTTATGGCTATTAAAATTCGTAAGATAAAAAATAACGGTACTCGAGTCATGTCCTTTGTCGCTTCTGGTTTTGATAAGAAGAAGAAACCAGAAAAATCTTTAACCAAAGGAAAGATTCGAAAAGTCGGTCGGATGAGTACTGGTCAAATTTCCACTCGTCACCGAGGTGGAGGACATAAACGGAAATTCCGTTCCATTGACTTTCGTTGTTTAAAAATGGATATTCCAGCTCAGATTATTTCAGTTGAAAAAGATCCTAATCGTAGCAGTTTTATCGCTCTGATTGTTTTTGCTGATGGTGAAAAAAGTTACATTTTAGCTTGGCAAGGAGCGCAGGAAGGAAAAAAGATGATTTTTTCCGAGAAAGCGGAAATAAAAATAGGAAATCGAACCGTTCTCAAACGAATTCCCGTGGGGACCGAAATTTTTAATATCGAGATGAAACCCAGCAAAGGTGGCCAAATTGTTCGTTCAGCCGGATCGGCCGCTATCGTGATGGCTAATGAAAACGGATTTACTCAAATCCAAATGCCTTCATCCGAAATTCGAATTTTACCCGACATTTGTATGGCCACGATTGGGCGGGTTAGCAACATCGAACATAACACCATTACTATTGGCAAAGCCGGCCGTAAACGCTGGATGGGTCGTCGTCCTCAAGTTCGCGGTAAGGTTATGAATCCCATCGATCACCCACACGGCGGAGGCGAAGGTAATCAACCTATCGGTCTTAAACATCCTAAAACTCTCTGGGGAAAACCAGCCAAAGGCGTTAAAACTCGCAAGAAAAAAAGGCCTTCCGGTAAATATATTGTGCGACGTCGAAAAAGTAAAAAAAGGAAATAAAATCAATGGTTAACTCTATTGAAAATCTCAACCAAAACTATTCTTTTCCTGATCAAGAAATCGATAAACTGGAAATAGAACGGCTCGATTTCGAAAAGTTTCAACGGTTAATCAAGAAAACCAAGTGGTATTTAATTGAAGATGCTTTGCAGTCACCTGAAAAAAGGAGAATGCTGGCTCAAATTTTCAACGTTAAAGTACCAAGCAATACTATAGAAAAGGATCTGGTAGCCAAGATAGCCGATAACGAAAAATATGTTGATCGCCTTTTAGGTGAGGAAATTGACGATAAAATCGAAGAAGCCTACGACCAAATTTTTCAATCTTTTGATAAAGGCGAACTACCAATTGTAACCATAGATCCTGCTAAATTTCAAAATTGTTTAAACGGTATTAGAACAACTAACCGTGAAAATACTTATGACAAACAAAATAAAATCGTAGGCACTTTGGGAATTAAACCCTTTAAAGCTGAAGAACGAATCGTTTGTCAAATTAATCTGGCACCGTCAGAAGTTATACCTCGTTTAACCGGCCGAAACGCTGCCTATAACGGAGTAGTGGTTTTGCCCTCAAACATACCGCCCAAAAACATAATGATCCTTTCCTCCCCTGCCGGCACTTTTTTAGATGAAATTAAATTACCGAAACTGATGTCGGAAATTAAGCAAAAAATCAATTAAAACTACTGTTTTTCGCCTTTTTTATTTTTTTGAATTTCTTTTCTTTCTGTTTGGAAATTTTTGAGTGCGAAGTCACCCTGCCGGGGGCACACTCAAAAATTTCCAAACAGAAAGAAAAGCCATATTAATATAGCAAAAAGTTAAAAAAAACGTAAAGATCTTCTAAATATTTGATTGTTAAAATATACTCCTGCTTTTTCAATTTTTTTGCCATATTTGGCAATACCTTTTTTCAGGAACTCAAATTTTTTTATGTTTTGCGTAGCAAACCCCATAGAAAAATTTGAGTTCCTGAAAAAAGAAATTCCAAAAATTGAAAAAGCAGGGGGTTGGGAGAGGTCGCATAGTGGTCTAGTGCGCCGGTTTCGAAAACCGGTGTACCGCAAGGTACCGTGGGTTCAAATCCCACCCTCTCCGCTCAAAAAATAGTAAAGCTGAACTCAATGAAAATTATTTTTTCAAATCATGTTCAGAAGAGAATAAGAGAAAGAAATATCTCTTATATTCAAGTTTATTCGGCTCTACTGCAACCAGATAAAGTCGAAATAGATAGAACAAATCCAAATCGTTTTGTGGCAAAGAAAATTTATGTTATAAATAAGTTGGGTAAAAAACATTTGCTATTAGCTTTCTACGAAATGGATTCTCAGGCTGAGCAAATTGAAGTTATCACAGTAATTAGCACCTCAAAAATAAGTAAATATTTTTAATCTACTTTCAGCATGAGTCCCAAAATAAATTATAAGGAAAAGGAAAAAATTATATCTTTCCGTTTTAGTAACAACAAGAGTGTCGATTCTGACATCCAGAAAAATATTGTTATCGACTATGATAAGGATGGCAAAGTCGTTGGCATTGACTTGATGGAAATTAGTCTTGAAAATTTTGTCCCTGTAGAAAAATTTGATGCTTTTGCTATAAGCAAAAAATAGTTTATTTTACTTTTAAATATTTATTTTTAAAACAAAAAATGAACTACTACCTAGCAGTTTTTCAGAAGTATGCTCAGTTTAACGGTCGCTCGCAGAGAGCAGAGTATTGGTATTTTTCTCTGTTCAATTTTCTAATCATCTTAGGAATCAATCTGCTCAATATTTTTCTCTACCCCCGACTGGGCATTAATTTAGGTTTTATAGGCTTTATTTACTCTCTCGCCGTCGTTATTCCCGGCTCGGCCGTTACCATCCGAAGACTACACGATATCGACAAGAGTGGTTGGATGATTTTAATTAGTTTTATCCCGATTATCGGCGCTATTTGGCTCCTAATTTTGACCATCAGAGACAGCGAGCCTGGTGACAACAAATATGGTCCAAACCCCAAGGGAGTGGCAAAAACACCAACACCGACTGTTTAAATTGTAGACGTATGGCATGCCACGTGCGAGTTATACAAGCAAAAAATTCTGGATCGCCCAGTTAAATCGAGCGATGACAGTATTGTTGCAAAGTTTAACAATATTAAAAAAATCCCAAAAAATGACCCTTGCAGTCGACTTGCAGAACGAATTACAATCTTTAGCTAATCCTGCACAAGCTAAAGTCTTGCAAAGATTTTTCAAGACTGATCTCGGCCAATACGGCGAGGGTGATGTTTTTTTAGGCATAAAAGTGCCCATTCAACGCCAAATTGCCAAAAAATATAGTCAACTGAATTTTCAAGAAATAACCACGTTGTTGGGCAGTAAAATTCACGAATATCGCTTAATCGCTCTTTTTATCCTTATTGGTCAGTATGATACCGGCGATGATGAAACTCAAGCTAAAATTTACAAGCTATATATCAAAAACAGAAAAAATATCAATAATTGGGATTTGGTTGATCTTTCCGCGCCTAATATTGTAGGGAAGTATTTGCTCAATAGAGACAGACAAATTCTGTATAAATTAGCCCTATCAAATCACCTATGGTCCAAAAGAATTGCCGTTCTGGCCACTTTTGAATTTATTAAAAACGGCCAAAGTCAAGATATTTTTGCTCTTTCAAAAATATTACTCAAAGACAAACACGATTTAATCCACAAGGCAGTCGGCTGGATGCTTCGCGAAGTCGGAAAAAGAATCGGCGAGAAAGAAGAAGAAAAATTTCTGCAAAAATACTCCTCAAAAATGCCCAGAACTATGCTCCGCTATGCCATAGAGCGGTTTAGAGTAGAAAAGAGAGTTTTTTATTTGAAGAAAAAGTAGTCTCCGCGAAATAAAAAGCTAGGAATATATTACCGTTCGTAGAGACGGACTTCAAGTCCGTCTCTCTTGAAATACAAACCTTGTACGTTACAAAAGCAAAGATTGATCTCAAGTCCGTCTCTCTCTGGACCACCCGATCAAGTCGGGTGATGACAGTTATCATTTTTTGTAATATTGCGAGGAGAAAATCAGATAAAACATCGCTAAATCGTTAACTATTTTCTTCATAAATAATTTTTGATTTTCATTAAGAGGAGGAGATTGAATAACGCAAAAAGCCTTAACGGTAGCATTTTTAGCCGAAGAAGATATTATCTCGTATCCTTTTTTTCGTTTTTCTTTAAACAAATCTTTATTACCTACTTGAATTCTTTCTTTTTCTTCTTGGCTGGCTCTGGATTGCATATATTCCGATAAAGTTCTCATATTTTCCATTTCTAAAATACGAAACAGCACAACCGAACAATTAACTATTCCCAAGACTTTTTCAGCCATAGTCGCCAATAACTGTTGAAAATCCTTTTTATTCTCCGGGTATTTTTGTAAATCAAAAAAAGCTTCCTGAAATCTCTCAACTGTTAGATTGACTTTGCCAACATGTTCCCAAATTTCTTTTAAATTACTTTCTCTTTTTTTGATTTCTCTTTCAAACAATAAATCAATTGCAAATTCTAACAAAAAAAGAAAAGCGATAATCAATACTTCTAATGTTTCTTCTTCCAGAAAAGAAAAGCCTCTTCTCGTTAAATAAGGTGTGAGAATTATTAAAAAAGTTATTATTGCAAAAATAGTTATCCGTACTTTCTTTAATAAATTTGGTTGAAAAATTTTTTCCATAATTAGATAAGTGGTTAAAAGTCTTTTGATCTTACTTTAAATTAAAAGTTTTTAACCAAACATCATAAAAATTTTTGGCTCCTTCTTTATCAATACCCATCAATTGAATTTCCATTACTTTATCGTCCTTTAGAATAAAGTAAACTTCATCTTTATTGCCGGCCGAATCGAGAAATTTCAAAGCTTTTTTGGGATTCCCATTAGAGCTAGAGACTTGATAATTATAATTTTTAGGTACTGTAGTATTAGGAAATTTAGTTTTCACCCAAGTTGCCAGTTTCTGATCTTTCGGTAATTTATAACTTTCATTATCTTGGCAAGTTACGTTAATAACTGGCCAACCCTGTTGATTATTTTTGCCAGCCGCTAAAAAACCGATATTGCCGTCTTCTTTTTCAAAAGCCTGACCCTTCAAACAAGGATCTTCGTTGGTACATTCCCGCGAATCAAACTCGGACGGATATTTAAAAGAGTAACCGTATTTTTTGTTATTATAAGTTTTCCATTTTTTGACATCCATATCAAAAGAAACCGGTTCAGTTGGAGGAGTGGCTTCCGGTTGTGGTTGAGATTGAGATTGGTTACTTGGTTGACCGCTCTGAGATGTTGCCCCGTCCTGACCGGCGCTGGGAGCCCCGTTTGGCATAGCCGACCCTCCGAGACCCTGTAAACTACTGGCGGAACTGCCCGGATTGAGAGGGATTTCGGCTGGTTGATTGCCATTATTAGTCTTACTAGGAGGAATGCTCCCGGCAAGACTATTTTTATCAGAATTGTTATTGGTTAATTTATCTTCCACTTGATATTTTAAGTTTTCCAACTGGTTCTGCAATGCTTGTTTTTCAAATTCATTTTTTAAAAAATAAACTCCGCCAAGAATAAATAAGGCTATTCCTAGCAAAAACACAATCAAAATAATTTTTATTTTTTCCGGAGAAATAAACATAGAATTGATTTATTTTAAACAAACAAAAACCAAAATAGTTAGCAACTTACAACAAATCGTCCCGCCAGTTAATCTTTTTTAACCGGTAGAATAGCCAAGGTTCTAGCTCTTTTAACCGCTCGAGCCACTACTCTTTGATGACGAGTACAAGTTCCTGTCTTGCGAGGTGGCTTTATTTTTCCTTGTAAAGTAACAAAACGTCTTAAAACCGCCACGTCTTTATAATCCAATTCGTTTAAATTATTTTCGCAAAAATAGCATTTAAGATTTTGAACTTGATTTTTCAAATTATCTCTGCCTTTCTCTTTTCCCATAAATTAAAATTAAATTTAAATTTCGATTAGAACGGAATATCCTCAATTTTTATCTCTTCTACGTCTTCATTGGTGGCCAAATTTTCTTCCTCGTTTGTTGCTAACTTTTTCGGGCCATTTTCCCCCGCCACAAAATTACCCCCTTGACCACCCGATTTGGCTCCTAATTGCATCGATTCAGCTACTATTTCCGTTCGATAACGTTTAACTCCATCTTGACCATCCCAGGAGCGAGTTTGCAATCTCCCTTCAACTAGAACTTCTTGCCCTTTGACTAAATACTGACCGACAATTTCCGCTAATCTGCCCCAAAAAACCACGTTATGAAATTCTACTTGTTCTTGTTTATTACCTTCTTTGTCTTTAAAATTCCGATTGGTGGCGACGCCCAAACTGGTTACTTTTTGACCGCTGGGAGTGGTTTTAATTTCCGGATCTTTGGTTGCTCTTCCCACAATCAGCACTTTGTTGAGGTAAACTGGCATAATTTTTTCTTAAAAATTAAATAAAATAGCGAACTAAATTATTTCTTCATTTAAGATATCGTCTAATCGATCATCTAGCTCTTCCAAGGTAATTTTTTTCTGCTTTTTTGAATCTTTATCTTTCTTAACTTTTCCTTCTGTATCAATCACTGTTTCACTAGTACTATCAATACTCTTCTTTTCACTAGCTGTTGTCTCCTCTTTTCTGATTTCCGGTTTTGATTCCGGGGAGACGGATTCG
Organism: bacterium; assembly: GCA_021779255.1. Lineage (GTDB taxonomy): Bacteria > Patescibacteriota > Minisyncoccia > CAIUEV01 > CAIUEV01 > JAJYBC01. Next base: position 24,764 of record JAJYBC010000007.1, read on the forward strand.
GGTTGTACGGGTAGGTCGCGATTTACCGCTTCATCCTTTTTGGTCTCGATTTTTTTCTCTTCTTCTGCTGGTCTTTCTCTCTTCTCGTAATTCACCTTTTCTCGATCGTCACGAATTTTCAAATTTGCCAGATCTTTCAAAGGAGCAAAACCGTCCGTTGGAACTGTTTTCTCATCTTCAGCGCAGAAAACTTGAGAACGGAGAAGATCTCTTTCCAAGGAAAGAAATTTCTTAAAATCAACCACTTTTGCGGTTTCTAGCTTGAACCAAAAAATTAAATAGCAACCAAAATAATCTTTTTTTATCGGGTAAGCTAATTTTCTTTTTTCTACCCAAAAAGAGGTTTCTTGATCTGCTTTTTCTTCGGAATTTGCCTTTTTTAAATTCAGCAAACTACCTCCTCGTTTTTCAATCCAATCTTGCATTTTCTTGGTTAATTCTTCGATTTTTCCCTCATTTCGTAGACTGATCAAACAATTAACTTCATAATTGTGTTCCCGCTTGTGATTATTTTTGGTTTCTTTGATCATAATTATACAACAAAAAAATTAAAAAGTTATAAAAAAAATATAAAAAAATCCTCAACATTTTGGTAGTGGCGGGAGGAATCGAACCTCCGACCTAGGGCTTATGAGTCCCTCGCTCTAACCAACTGAGCTACGCCACCCCTCCGGGAGCTACTCTTCTTGTTTACTAGTATAATTCCATAATGTCAAAAATTACCTTTGTTTTTCTCTTTTTTAAAAAAATATGCTATTTTTTGTTTATAAACTTTTTATCAACTTCCTCTACTTTAAGATAAATAAAAAGATAAATTTTGATTTAATACGTTTAAGTAAAAACAAAAAATATGCGTCTTCAAGATTTGCGTCAACGACTTTACGCTAGGCAGAGCGACATAGAAAGTCGAAAACCTCAGGCTGATACTTACGATCCTAGAACTAAATTGGAAGAAAATAGTCAAAATATTCCGGCCGAAAAAAAAGATTATCTGATTACTACCGACACCACTCAAAAACAAAAAACTCTTTTGCTCTTTGTTGGTTCTGTCGTGGCTGGTTTAATTTTATTGAGTGGAGGAGGTTATCTCGTTTATAAAATTTTCAAAAAGGATTTTCGGAGTGAACAAATTCAATTGAAAGTTGAGCTTCCTCCCGCGACTAATCTTAACGAAGAAATTACAGTACAAGTTCTTTGCGCTAACAATAACCCTCTCGGCATTAAAAACGCTCATTTAAATCTCCAAGTTCCTCCCGGTTTTGCCATCAGTTCTCAAGGAGCCGAACCTATTGCCGACGCTATCGGTCAGGCCGCCGTCGACTGGAACCTCGGCGTCTTGCCTCCTCAAGAAAATAAAATCTTTAAAATTCGAGGTCGATTTTTTGGTCGAGAAGAGGATTCCGCTTCCTTTAAAGCTTTTCTTCGTTATACTCCCGATAATTCCAATCTTGAATTAGAAAGTCAAACAACCGGCAGTACCAAAGTGGTTGGTATTCCCATTAGTCTTTTTATTGAACCTACGCGCGAAGTAGCTA
>JAJYBC010000008.1 GCA_021779255.1 bacterium
TCCGATCTTTAATTTATGTCAGCATAACTTTGCTACGATTCTTTCAAAGACATTCAACAAACACTACGGTTTAGTCATTTCTGAAGCTGAATTAGATGATTTAATCTATGAATTCAGAAAGATAAGCCGTGGTTATTTAATGCTCTACCCGGGGGTACAAGAAGTTTTAGAGACTTTATCAAAACAATATATTCTCATTGTCGCCAGTCACACTCAGGGCGTTTATACAAAACGGGAGTTAGAAGAACTAGCTATTCTACACTATTTCAAGCATCAAGTATATTCTTCCGACATTGGCTTTAAAAAAAGATCGGATAATTTTTATCAGGAATGCCTTAAGGCTGTTAAATTAGAACCCCATAATTGTGTTATGGTTGGTGATAATTTATACGAAGATATCTATATGGCAGCAAGAAACGATATTCACACAATTTGGATTATGAATCCTCTGACTAAAGATAAAAACGAGGCTAACGTTGAGCCGGAAGCTAAATTGCCAACTGAATCTATCCTTGATTTACCGAAAATTATCAAAAAAGTTTTGAGATAAACGCTTTACAATCAATAATTAACATTTGCTTTCCGCGTATTATTAAGATACATACTCTATAGAAAGCCAGCTCTTTCCCAACTCTAACTTTCTTCCAGAAAAGGAGAAGATAATGTCAGAAATAAAAGGATTGGCGGACGCAATAATTCTGAGACAAATAATTCTAGATTACACAGAACAAAGAGTAGCCGTACTTGGACCACCATGTGTTGGTAAATCCACTCTTTTGAATCACATCCCCGAAGCACTTGATATGGATACAATTTTGTTTCCACAATTATCACTTGCAGAAAAACAATTTGTTTTTCAAAAGCCTTGGAAACCTTTTGTTGGTAAAGAGATGAAACGCCTAGCTTCTTCTCGAATTATTGTCTTACCCGGACAACCCGTCTTCGCAACTGTGGTAATTGAAGTAGATTTTATTATTCATCTTAGAATAGAAGATGATTTGATTCAAAAAAGAATCTCTCTTCGAGAAGAAAGAAAACAATTTTTTGAAGACGTAAAAGGTATTCAAAAACAACTCGAAACAGATATAGCACAATCAAAAATTCCTTTTATTGATTTTTTTCTTACAAAAGAAAATCACGATCGTTAAAAGCCGAAACACTCAGTGAATCGGCTCTTTTATTATTGGAGTTAGATTTGGTATATAAACATATTCATTCTTATTTTCAAAAATAGTTTTAATTGTCCTTCTCTGCGCCAAGCTACGGCGGATAAAAATCCACCACTGACAGCTGATGAAAATTCGACCCAAAGAAGGCTTTTTGAGAAGTCAAACGTAATTCATCCGATGGGAAAGAGTTTGGCTATATTCCTCGCTAGAGAGCGAATCATATAGCACGATAAATGTCAATTAATTAATATATTTACAAACATGTTTTCTATAAATCATTATAAATCAATTGACAATTTGAGATAGTTCTGCTTTTATTATATGAACCCTCTCTTTTATTGCATGTGGGAAGGTTAGTTACTTAAAAATACAAGACAAAAGGAGAAAGATCATGTCCACTATTACCTTACGATCTTTGATTGGGATTCCTCTGGTGAAAAAGGGAGACAATGTCGCTGGCCTTATCGTAAACAGCATTTTACAAGATTGTATTATTCTTGAGGACGGCGATCTCATCGTCATAGCTCAAAAAATCATTTCAAAAGCTGAGGGCGCGACAATAAATCTGTCGGGGGTGACAGTATCTACAAGAGCCCAAAGCTTGGCTGAACAAACCGGACGAGATGCTCGTCTCTGTCAGCTCTATCTTGATGAAGCCTCGGAAGTGATCGCCGTAAAAGGACGCATGGTCATAACCAGGCATAAGCTAGGGTATGTTGGATCGAGCTCTGGCATTGACCGCTCCAATATTGCGCCACATGTCGAAGAGATCATGGTTTTATTACCAAAAAATCCTGATGCGAGCGCTAATAAGGTGCGGAATGACATCAAACTCCTTACAGGAAAAACCGTGGGTGTTATTATTAACGACTCTTGTGGTAGGGATTATCGTGACGGTTCTGTGGGAATGGCTATCGGTATCGCAGGTATAAAAGCTTTGCGCATCGATAAAAAAGTTGACTTATTTAACAATCCTTCCCTTAGCAGCATTGCAGTGGTTGACGAGGTTGCAGCGGCAGCTTCTCTTCTTATGGGGCAGGCAAATGAAGGTATACCTGCCGTAGTAGTTAAAGGTGTTACCTACACCGCATCTGAGAACGCTACTTTTGGACGGAAGTCTCAGGCCACGCAGTACCAAAATTCGTCGAGATCGGCCAGGATATCAAAGTTATGGTTGTTAGAACCTCGAATCATATAGAAGCCACGCTGTGCGTTCCTGCTATGAGCTTATTTACAGCATCTTATGAAGCATACCACAAACTAATGGCTGAGCATGAAAAAAACCTTCAGTTTCTTGCCGACACATTATTGGCAGGCTCTGAGCTTCAGTCAATGATTCGAATAAATCCATACCAAAAAAAATACATGCTTGGACTGGGAAGCTGCATTGAATGTGGCGAAGAAGGGATTGTAGGAAGAGGTAATAATATCAATGGTATTATTTCAACTCACCGTATTCACACTCTCGAATCGTGGGCCGGTAAAAATCCGGTCTACCATACAGGTCGTGTGTACGTATACATGACCGCTAAATTAGCTCGGTCTATTTCAGAACGGTTCTCGGTGAAGTGTACTGTAACAGCAATAACTCGTTGTGGCGACTCACTGTTTCCACCATACCGTCTTATGGTATCAACTGACCATTTAGTTAGTGATATCGATCTCGGAAAATTTATCGAGCAGCTCCTATTCGAGACTGACTATGTAAAAGAGATTCTACTATTCCGGCCGTGGATTAATAAACTGTAAGGAGGCGCTAGATGTATCGATACACGCTATCTTTAGATGGCGAATCAGTTGGCATACAGTCTGAAACAGACTTGTCGACAGTTTTAACTAAATGGAAAGAGCTTCTACATCTAACAGGCGTAGAAGCTCGTCTGGGCGGAGAACATGAATTTGTTGTTGAGTATACTAATGCTCCCAACAATGAAGTGAGCTACTCAGAAAAACATGCTCGTATCACAATGCCGTTTACCAAACTCCGGACTGGCGAATTGTTATTATACGCAGCATTTCCCTTCTTGGAAGTATTACACCAGCGAAAAATGATCGTGACTATGCATGCGGCAGCGATAGAGTTTTCTGGTAAAGCAGTACTCTTACTCGGAAAAGCTGGGGCAGGAAAAACCAGCCTTGCTCTCTCTTTGTGTCGAAATTATGGGGCTAGACTTATTGGTAACGATATTGTGAAGATAGGACTAGCTAACGGAAATATTAATACATATGCTGGCTCCAAATATTTCTTCTTACGACAGGAGTCGATTAAGAGAAATATTCCCAGCTTACTCCACTTGTTTCCTAAATCAAAAAGGGATGCATGGACTAACAAGATTTATTGCCTTCCCGAAAAGCTGGGAATTGATACGTACGTTGGTTACGCACCTATTGCACAGAGTTACCTAGTTCATGTCGATGAGACAATGAAATATCTCTATGTTAATAGCGCAGACAGAATAGACACGAAACTTTATCTCAACGAAAACATGTCTCGATACATTCGTGGTACTGCGATTGCACTTTTCAGTGAAGAATCCCATTTTATGGGATATGTTCCTTCCTACGATACACCAGCTTTTTTCACAATGAGGGTAAAACTGATAGAAACACTAATTTCAAATATAGGAATAGTGTATTTGGCAGGCAGTCTAAATGACATATGCCAACACCTTGTCTCTGAAAAAGAAAGTCAACGGTAGCTTAATCAAGCTACCGTTTTTTTACTATGCAAAAGTTTAAGTTGACTATCCAAAAGAAGGGGTGTAATTTAATAATCAAACTATGTGTAATTTAAATAATTCAATTTCACCTGAAGACAGTTTTGAAATCGAGAAGGCTATTTCATATCTAGTGACCAACTATAATGGGTCTGGCCATAACCCAAAGCCAGTTATTCTACACTCCCTTAGGATTGCTACTTTACTAATGGAAATGGGTTATGATAAGAAAATCATTATAGGTGCAATTCTACACGACATCCTAGAGGATACGAAAGTTGATCCTGAACAATTCAAAGAAGAATTTGGCGAAGAGATACTGGCACTAATTACGTCGGTCAGTTATAATAAATCAATTGCTAATCCGGTTGAGCTATATAAAGATATGTACGCTCGAGTAATTGCATATGGAAGAGAAGCAGTAGTTCTCAAAGCAGTTGATATCGCAGTTAATAGTCTGTATATTCATCTAGTAACTGATACTGAAAAGCGAAAACAGCTTGTAGAAAAAGGAGCATATTTTCTTGATATAACTAAGGATTTCTCAGCTGAACCTGCTTGGAAATTACTCAAGACGCGAAACTTGGAAGAAATTACAAATTTGTCATGAAAATAGCCGTATGCCTCCCAAGTTTTAATGAGGCACAAAATATAAGAAAGATTACACAGATTGTAGATCAAGGTTTAACTGACATGACTGTTGTTTATCCAAACCTGCAAATGGAAATCATAAACTTTGACAGTAATAGCATCCTTCTGAAACTTTATAAAACTTATATTTTTTGACAAACTTTATAAAGTTTGCTAAATTAGGTTTATGAGTATTCAAGATAAACTGAAAATTATTCAAAGCCTTTCCGGGCTGACCCAAACGGAAATAGCCTACAAAATCGGGGTGTCTTTTGTGGCATTCAATAATTGGTGGACCGATAAAGCTAAACCAAGAAAAAAACAAGAAGACAAGATAGATGAAATGTATAAGAAATATACTGGCCAGAAAGAAATTCCAGCTAGCATTTTAATTGCCAAGAAGAAAATTCTTGCTAAAAAATCAGAAAAATTTAAAAATATTCTCAAGATACTATTAAAAAACTCTGATATATATGATCAGTTTCTTCTCTCCCTTACATACAACTCAAACAAAATTGAGGGATCCACTCTTTCAGAAGACGAAACCGCTGATATTTTATTTAATAATACATCAATACCGAACAAAAGTATTGTTGAACAGCTTGAAGTGAAAAATCATCAAACTTCTTTACAATATCTTTTTCAGCATCTCTCAAGCAATGGTAAAATAGATGAAGATCTGATATTAAAACTACACAGTATCTTGATGAATGGGATAATATTTAATGCGGGGATTTACCGCAGTCACGGTGTGAGAATAGTTGGTTCAAATGTACCGACAGCTAATTATTTGAAAGTTCCTATTTTAATGAAAAATATTATCAAAGATATTAATAAAAAATATAACGACAGTATTAATCATGTTTCTCGAATTCATGCTGAATTTGAACGTATTCATCCCTTTTCTGATGGCAACGGGAGGGTGGGAAGAATGCTTTTAACTGCTATGCTTTTGAAAAATAATTTTGCACCCGCTGTTATTCTGCAAGAAGAAAAACGAATATATTATATTTGTCTTCGTAAGGCACAATTACAAGATGACTTTTCTTTACTTGAAGAATTTATAGTCGAGGCGATTGAAAACGGGCTTAAGATCGTGGATAGAAAGTAATGATTTTAAACCAGACTAAATATTCCTAGCCATTCCCTTCCGGAGCCAGGTTTGGGATATAGACAAGTTCGTTTCTCCTCTCAAAAATAGTTCTAATTGTCCTCCTCTGCGCCAAGCTACGGCGGATAAAATTTCCACTATAGACAGCACCGACCTTTAAAACCGCATAACAATGTGGAAAAATTTATAAGCTTTTTAGAACATTCATGTTTGTTCTTCTATTTGAAAATTTTCCGCTTGACCCAGCCAAAATACTGTTTTAGTCTACTTCTCTACCCTCTCGATGGGTAGTGATCGACTCTAAAAAGAGGGTCCTTTAATATAAACGCTACCAAGGAGGGATTATTATGTTATTACCGCTTATCCTTACGGAAAACGAATTGAGATTGCATCAACGTCACAGTTTGGAAAATTTTTTTCAAGCTTTCCAGGAAAAAGGAATGACTGAGAAAGAACGGGAATTTATTCTCGAAGCTGTTCGTGTTTTTATCTTCTGGGAAAATGAAGGTTATATGGATCAAACCATTGAAGGAATCAGTGGAGAGGGTTTTTATTGGCCTCTCTGGTCTGATTTTAAGGGAGATCGAGATGGGCTCATAGAAATGATTCGAGCAGTTAAAGATTTTGATGGAGGATTGGAAAAGCTTTTCATCAAATACCTCTTTGAGGTTTTTGAGTTAGAAGAAATCTCAATATCCTATGGCTTAGCCTTGGAACACAACGATCAAATAACCTCGAGGCTGGCAGACAGATTGGAGAACCATAATCAAGCTCCAATAGCGTCTGAGCTGCGAGTTCATCGATTAGGCCATTTTTTTGGAGCTTTTGACAGCGTTAAATACTATCGAATCAAATCAATTTTAGCTGATTTAGTACCCCTGATTTTTCCAGACAAAAAAAGTCTCGATTTTATTATCAGCGAAATCGAGAAGTATCCTTCGAAAAAAGTCACAAATAGACGCGCCGAGAAAATTAAAAATTTTCTCAAAGAATCTTTTCGGCAAGATTAAAAAAGGAGGAGAATTGTGGAGCAAGAAGAACATATTATGCTAGGTAAAATAACGGAAAGCATTAATCTTTAGAGCCAGTATTTTTGTAAGAACACAATACCACTTCCGCTGTTGCCATCCCCCGATTAAATCGGATGATCCAGTGCATTTGCATTTATTAGACTGTCAACCACACACAACATCTCAGCCGGTTTTCTTTCTCAGAAAGAGCCGGCTTTTTTATTTTCAGCTATTTTTTATCGCTTTTTCTAAATTTTTATCTAAAGTTAAGATCTGAAATCTTTCTGACAAATTCAATAAAGAAATATCAATAAAAGACAACTTCTTATTTTTTATCGTGAGACCGGCTGAGCGTAGCGAGGCTAGGAATCAGGATCCTTAACGGCTTCACCGTGGAACTATTATCTTTCCAGATTATTTCATCTATATTCTTACTCAAGTTTTTACTGCCTTTAAATCTAATTTTTTGAAAATCTTTCAGAGTATATTTTCTTTTTCTCTCTTTAGTACTAATTTTATTTGTTTCCATTTTGAAAAATTTAAATATTAATTACAACGACTATAAAATATTTTTATGAGCTTGTCATCCTCTCTTCCAACCTGATCGAAAAACCCACTATTACTGTCATCCTCTGGCTTGACCAGAGGATCCAGGTTTCTTCAATACCATTCTTCTGCCAAGTCATTCCAGTTGGGGTTTTTATTTTCAATTAAGGCTATCTTCCATTTTCTTTTCCATCTCTTTAATTTTTTCTCTCTGATGACAGTGTTAGTTGTGTCTTTAAACTTTTTTTCTTTCGCCAAAATAACCAGCCGAAAATCGTCCCCCCTAAAATCAGCCACGGCACGATAATCCAGCGAAAAAACCAACTATACCACAACGCATACCAAAACCGCCACGGTGATTTTTCCATTCCTTTGGTCGCAATTAAAGTTTGAGTTGGCTGAATCTTCTCGACATTCTCTTCGATAAATTTTTCAGCTAAATTTTGGTTATTATTTTCAGCTAAATTTTCGCCTATCCCCGCTTGAGAATTGATAATAATCTTTTTTTCGGGATAATTCTTAACTATGATTTTTGACTGTTTTTTTGACTTTTTGTCATCCTCTGACTTGACCAGAGGATCTAGGCTTGTCTTTGTATTCAATAGATTACCATCCTGAGGTTGACCAGTCATAGCGATGCTAGGACTCAGGATCTCAGTCATATTCGTAGAGGAAGATAGTGATGCATCCGGTGCATCCGATCCGTCCGAAGAAGAGACGGGTCTGAGACCCGTCTTTACAGAAGATACGGGAAAATCCGTATTGGCATTATTATCGATAGTTACATTTGAGTCTGTATTTTCCAGGCTTGTATTTGAATTTGAATTATCTATATTGACGTTCGTATTTATATTTATATTCTCATTATCATTGTTGCCGCTATTCGTATTCGTATTTCCATTCGAGTCGCCCAAATTGGGTGACTCTACGGTATCCCCTCCTTTATTATCGTTCGTGTTCACATTTTCGTCCTGGGCGGGCACAAGGCCAACATCTTCGGCACAAAATCCCTCCGCCTCTCCCGCCACCCAGTTCGGACCATTACCCTCCGCCACGACAATATCGGTTGCCTCTTCCCACTCACCCGTGTCAAAGTTTCTCCGATATTTTTTGCCTTCCTTGGTTGAACCATAAATGATCTCGTTTTGTAGCTCCCCTTCCATCTCAATCGGACCAGAATAGAGTCTAAGGTTGTCCCCTTCATTATTAAGCGAAAAATCGCTATCTCCATCTCGAAAAACCGTTATTTTTTGTCTTGGAGCAATCAATAACCGATTACCGCTTTCCAAGCCAGTCGTATTTTCCGTTGTTAAAAAAAGCTCATGAGTATCGTCATCATCATAAATCACCCAGCCACTCAAATCAACATAAAAATCGCTGCTGTTATACAGACCTACCCATTCTCCTTCCGGTTTTCGAGCATTATCGGCACCGATCGGATTCGGATAAATTTCAAAAATTTTAATTTGTCCTCGCAATTCAGGGTTAGAAACGCTGATTTGACATTGATCGCACGATTTTAGACCAAAACTGTCAACACTTTGCGCCGAAACCAAGTATTCTCCGGGTTTAGAATAGCTGTGGTTTATTTGTTCACCTGGATTATCTCTCAAATCATTCCGGCCATCTAATCCGTCAAAATCCCAACAAAAAGAAAGACTGTTTAAAAAAGTATTTTTGGCTACCGCCGAAACCGTGAAAATATCCCCTGCCTTTACTCGAGCCGGGCAATTAAGCGCAAAAGGAGAATCGGAAGCAAAAGCGCTCGAAATAGATAAATTCCATAATCTCGGTGCGGGCAGGTCGCGACCTGCCCCAACAAATACTTCGCGACCTGCCCCAACAAATACTTCGTGACCTATCCCAAATAAAATCAGCAATAGACTCAAAGCTACCCCACTTTTTCGCAACATCGTTTTTGCTTAAAGATTATTATAAACTTCTGCCCCCATCTTACTCTTTCGATTATTAAAAACTTATAAAAAGATTATTAAATAATCCTCAACTTTTCCTCTAATTTAAAAATTCTTTGATAAGTTGTGTATTTCGCTGGAAAACTTTTGGCCTTTCGCCATTGCTTCCAATGCTTCTTTTTACTCTTTAAAAGAATTTAAACCTTTCAAATTTTTATTTTTTGACAAAAACGCTTCTTCTCTCTACGATATAATTCAATTCTTAGGTACCTTAAAATTTAAAAAGAGAGGAGGTGATATCATGGACGAAGAAACCAAAAAGGATTCTGAAAACACCGAAAATACTGATAAAAACAGTGAGAAAGAAGAAGAAATGGAAGACGAAGAACTTTTCAACGACGAGGACGATTTTAACGAAGAAGACAATTCTTGGGAAAAAACCCGCCTCTGGATGCAAGAAAATTTACGCGTCATTCTTTCAGTCTTGATTGTAGCTTTGATTGCTATTGGCATTTACAACTATTCTCGCAAGCCGGCCGAAGAACCTTCCAACCAAATTGACAAATTGGTCGGAGATCAAGAAGTCGTTCCTCAAGAAAATCAAAATGCCGATTCCAGCAACATTGCCGTCAAAGATCAAGCTGACAACAAAGATGTCGTAGTTAAAGATGGACAAGGCAACGGTAATCAGAACAAAGCCGAAGCTCCAACAACTCCTAAACCAGCAACCGAAACTCCTAAAGCCGAAACGACTGCTCAAAAAACAGAAGGTGGCTTGACTGTAACTGCCGGATCGGGAGACAGCTTAACCAAGCTTTCTCGCAAAGCTTTACAGGAATATTTGGCCGCTAATCCGGATGCCGAGCTGACCAAAGAACATAAAATCTATATCGAAGATCTTTTGCGTCGCCAAATTGCAGGAGGTCGAGTTAAAATTGGAGATAGCCGAGTTTTCGCCGATGGTCTGATGAAAGATGCCATTGTCAAATCCAAACAGCTGAATGAACGTCAACTCAAGAATCTTCAGAAATACAGCGCTCGTGTCGCCGGTCTCTAAAGACCAGAAAAGATAAGGTATTCAGAACACTGATGAAAAGTTAATCGGTAAGTTTTCGAATCCAAATCCTAAGAAGCTCATTGTGCCCCTTTCATATCACCTCTCGTTTGTTTCAACGTAAACAGGCAGAGAACAAAAGCCCCTTGGAAGTTTTTTCAGGGGGCTTTTGTATTTGTTTATTTTTTATATCCCGATATTTTCCTTAATTTCTCTATTACTTCTTTTATTCTAAGTGTCGCATAATCTATCTCCGCTTTGGTCGTTCCCGTTCCCAAAGTAAAGCGCAGACTGCCATGCGCTTGCGGATGAGACAAACCAATGGCTAAAAGTACATGAGACGACTCCAACGACCCACTAGAACAAGCTGATCCGGTTGAACAAGCTATTCCTTCCATTGAAAGCGCTAGAGTTGCACTCTCCCCTTCCACACCGGCAAAGCTAACATTTAAATTGTTAGCGATTCGTTTCTCCAAGCAACCATTTAGCTGAATATCTTTAACGGTTCTTTGCAGTTTTTCCCAAAAATAATCGCGTAAATCAGTTATTTTTTGATTGGGCTGCGCTCGTAAAGACGCCTGATCGGACATTTCCGCAGAAATTTTTTTCTTCTTAATAATTCTAATGGCTTCTCCCGCTCCCACAATTCCGGGCACATTATGTGTCCCAGCTCGCAAACCAAACTCCTGACCACCTCCGTGCTGAATTTTATCCATCAAAACATTTTTTTTAATCCCCAAAACTCCCACGCCTTTTGGTCCATAAATTTTATGAGCCGAAAAAGAAAACAAATCCACTCCCAGTTTAATCATATTACAAGGTAAATAATTCACCGCTTGCACCACGTCGCTATGGAAATAAAGAGGCAAAGCCTCTTCTTTCTTCATACCCGCTATTTCTTTACGACGAATTTTCTCTTTTTTAATGACGACACCAATTTTTTTAAGCGGATTAATCGTCCCTATTTCATTGTTAACATACATAACTGAAATTAGCACTGTATTCGGTTTTATCGCTTGTTGAATTTCGGTCGGATTAATAACTCCGTTTTTATCCGGCTTCACAAAAGTCGCCTCGGCCTGATTGGTTTTAACCAAATATTTAACACTATCGAGAACGCAATGATGTTCATAAGCCGTCGTAATAATATGCGGTAAAAAATATTTTTTTTGCTTTATTTTTTCTCCGCTTTTCCCCCTTTTCCCTCCACTTTCCACTTTCCCTATTTTGCCGATAATACCCTTTACGGCGAGATTATTACTTTCAGTCGCTCCGCTGGTAAAAACGATTTCTTCGTGATCAAAATTGAAAAAATCGGCTATTTGTTCCCGAGCCAACTCAATAGCTTTGCGCGTCTCCTCACCAAAAAAATGAGGGGCCATCGGATTACCAAAAAAAATTTTTTGATATGGATTCATCGCCTTTACCACCAACGGACTGACGGGCGTTGTTGCAGCATAATCTAAATAAACACGCATAAAATATTGTAATGTTAAAAATTACATCAACTACTACCCAGAATGGTAGTCTTTTTACTCGTAATTGTCAACACCCGTCTTATCTTGGCCTATTTCTTTTTTTTCTTAAAAGCAAAAAGCTCCTATAGCATTTTCTGAGTGTGCCCCCGGCAGGGTGACTTTGCACTCAGAAAATGCTATAGGAGCTTTTTGCGTAACAAAAGCGCTATCATCACTCTTTCTAATGTTGCAAACAAAAGTAAAAATTTTCAAAATAAAAACACCCCCGCCATATGCCCCTAAATAAAAATTTTGTGAGCTGGGGGGGTGCTTCCCCCAGTTAGAAGGTCTCAAAAAAATACCTGTCTATTTTTTTGGCGCCCTCCAACCGGGGGAAAGAAAAAACACCTACAACATTTGCGTTTTTTTATATATTTTTTACGCAAATCTTGATAGTTTTTCTCGTTGCCGAGATACAAATTCCGTCCTCCTTTCTTGGAATTAATTTTTATAGTAAGGTGCTTTTGATAATTTTTTGCGTCACTCAGACGAAATTGCCATTTTGGATTTCATCAAGAGGAGAGGGAGGATTTTTTTGCCCTCTCCTTTTGATTGGGCCAACTACGAATTTTGTTTTTTTGATTCTTTTAAATGTACTACCTAAACGGTGCGTTTATTTTTGTTTTTATTTCAAACACTCTAACGTAAATAATTATACTTAATAAAAATTTAGTTGCAATTTTTTAGGGAAAGGCTGTTAAAAGATCAAATAAAATTGTGGATAATTTTTCATTATTTACTTACATAGAGCTGTTTATCGGACTTTTTCTATCCTCGGTTTGTCTACGCAATTTTACTCGAAAGTTTTCAACAACTTTTCAACAGCTCTAAATATTGCTTTTTTTGAAAGGGCATGTTAGTCTTTTTTTGTTGTTAGTTTTGGTTTTTTTGTTATCCCAAGCGTGATTACTGATAAACCAAAAAATATTTAAACTGATTTTTCGCGGGGTGGAGCAATGGTAGCTTGCGAGGCCCATAACCTCGAGGTTGCAGGTTCGAGTCCTGCCCCCGCAACACGTTATATTAAATCGCAGAACCTCTTCTGCTATCATCCCCTGTTTAACCGAGGGATCCAGAAATAAAAATAATTTAAAAATAAATCTTAACAAAAATTAAAATGAAAAAAATCTACACCATCCTAGCGTTTGTGGCTCTATCGCTATCCTTTGGCGTATCTTCGGCGCGAGCAGACGCCTCCGTCGACACAGAAGAACAAAATTTCGTTAACTTACTGAACGATTATCGTAAAAGTCAAGGTCTTTCCGAATTAAAAATCACCAAACCCCTCTTGAATGGAGCTGATTATTTTTCAGAATATTTCGCTAACAACGCCGATGATGCCAACGCAAATATTCACAAGGACAGCAAGTACGGCGGTCCGGAAGAAAGAGGTGCCCACTTTGGTTTCTATTTTTCCACCGAGAACTTGGGTTGGGGTTATGAAACCGGCCAAGAGATGTTCAACGCTTGGAAAGCTTCTACTGGACACTATGAAAATATGACTAACAAAACACTTCGAACTATTGGTATTTCCCGATTTTACAAAGCTGGAGGCACTAAAGACGGTGTTTCCTGCGAATGGTATTGGGTGGCTGATTTTAGCGACGAGGGAGTTGATCGATTAATAGGCAATACCTTGACTGATAGCGAATTATACACTGCTGGAGCCAAAAAAATGACTTTGACCGTTAAAAAGAAAAATAAAAGCGGCAAATATAAAAATGCCAAAAACGCCGAGGTTAAAGTTTATGATCAAAAAACCGGTAAACTCGTTGATTTTGATTTAGTCAGCAAGAAAGGAAAAGCAACCCTTTATACTTATCAAAATGCTTCCAAGTTTAAAGTAAAATTAAGTAAATTTAAAGACAGAAAAGCCGTTAATTTTACTACCGGAAAGAAAAAGGTTAAATCTAAAAAAGTGACTTGGAAGAATAAAGCGCTAAAATATAGCTTTAAATATTAGGTTAATCCGACTTAGTAATAAGTATTCTATGGGCACCCGTTGCGGGTGCCCATTTTTTTATAATTTACACGGACTTTTCATAAGCAATAAAAAATTTGACAAGTTTTTTATCTTAATTTAAAAATAAAATACTAGGCGATAAAATTCTATGAAATGGGAAATATCGGTTTTTGCTGAATATAATAATTTTTAATTTTTTCTTTCCATGACCGAAGAAGAAAAAAACAACTCTCCTTGGCAGCCTCTTCGTGAATTAGCCCAAGTTACGCCCTATACTATGGGTTATTTGTCTTTGATGGCTCGCCGCGGTCAGCTAAAAGTTCGCAAAATTGGTCGTGTTTGGCACTCCACCCTTTCCAATATTCGAGAATTTGAAAAAGATATGGAGGCTAGAAAGAGAGAAAGAAAAATCCAATTAAGCAGACAATATAAAGAAAAATCGGTTAATCCTGAAAATAAAAATTTAGGTTTGGATATGATTAATCGTTTGGCAAGAGAGGAAAGATCAGTAGACAGTATTGATTTTATTAATCGCCAACCAGAAAGAAAAATACCTATTAAGCCATTGCCAGAAAGGGATACCACTGTTAACCTCACTGTTAATCCTCCATTGAAATCCGTAACCGAATCAATCAAGGAAACTGACACTATCTTCGATGAAATTCAAAAAGAGTTAATGGAAGTTTTGGACGATATTAGAGGCAAAGAGAAAAAAATTAGACAAGATTACTTGGCTTACCGAGAAAACACGATAAAAAGCGAAAAGTCGGATTTTATAAATCAAGAATCTTTGGAGGATCAAATTAGATTGGAAGTTAACCAAAATTTAATTCAAGATTCAGAATATCTGAAAGAAGAAGAGAGACAGACAGAGGAAATATCGGATAAGCTTATAAACGACCTCGGAAAATTACTTGATGTGGCCGATAAAGCCCAACAGGAAGCGAAATATTCGATTTTAGAAAATAAAGAAAATGAATCGGAATGGATACCGATAAATATCAATGGTAAAACAAATATCGGTATTCAAAATAAAAGCGAGGGGGTTTTAAGTGAGAGAGTCTTCGCTTCCGAGGGAAAAGAACCCGACTTTACCCATTCCAGAGAGAAATATTTGGCAGATAACTTTCTCAATTCTCCTTACAATGCTCACCCTTTTGAATACCGTCGTCGAGAAACTCGCGAGCCGGTAGTTCGTCGTAACTATGGTCAGATTATTGTAATTCTTCTTTCTTTGATTCTCGTTGCCATCGCCGGCGTTATTTTCTACTTAGCCGAAATATAAACTGACTGTTATGTTTGTCTGTGTTTGCCTTTTCCATAAAAAGCATCTATAAATGGCTAGAAGAATCGGGGATCGTCTAATGGTAGGACAGCGGCCTTTGAAGCCGTCAATCTTGGTTCGAATCCAAGCCCCCGAGCAGAATAAAATTCACCTAATTCCTATTTATTAGAAATTAGATTAATTAGAAATTAGAAATTACCCCCATGTATCCTTTTAAATTCCTCAAATCCATTCTGAAATCAGCTTTACGCGGTATCGGTAACGATCCGGAAATCAAAAAAATATCCCATAAATTTCCCAAAACAACGGATTTTCTCAAAGATCGTTTTACGCCTGACGAAAAATTTGGTCTCCACCTCACTATCGGTTTGATTATTTCCTCTATTTTCGCCTACCTTTTTGTCAGTTTACTTTACGGTTTTTTTACTCAGGATGTTTTTGTCCTTTCTGATCTTCGAATTCTCAACATCATTAAGACTCTTCGCGAAGAAAGTTTGACTCAGGTTATGCTTTTTGTCACCACCTTGGGCGACAAATTAGTTATTTTTTCCGGTATTTTTCTAGTCAGCCTCTTTTTTATTCTCATCAAGCGTTGGCGCTATTTGGTAACTATTTTGGCTTCCACTTTTTTTGGAGAAATTTTTATTTGGGCAATGAAACACTTGGTGGAAAGAAAAAGACCGCCTCTTTCCGTCGCTCTAATTCAAGAGGATGGCTTTAGCTTCCCCAGCGGCCACGCTTTTATGGCTATGGCTTTTTACGGCCTGATTGGCTATTTTGTCTTTCGTAGAGTAAGAAGTAAAACTTTTAAAGTTTTGGTCGTTCTGCTTTTTGCTTTTTTAATTATAATCATCAGCTTTTCTCGTCTTTATCTTGGCGTCCACTGGCCATCAGACGTTTTAGCCAGTCTAACAGCCGGTTTAGCTTGGATTTCCGTCTTTATCACGGCACTGGAAATTCGGCGTCAATTCAAATCTTTAACCAAGGAAAAAATAGGTTGGCGTGTTTCCCAAGTTAAAATTATTGGCTTAAGTCTACTGGCTCTTTGGATCCTTTCCGCCATTTTTTCTTGGCAATATCTTCTAAAAAGAGATTACCGCTCTTTACCAAGCCAGAAACAATCGTTGTCTATAAACCTTCCTCGAGAAAATTTTTCTCAAAAACTTTTTCTGGGTTTACCCCGAGTCAGCGAAACCATTTCCGGCAAAGCTCAAGAGCCCATTAATGTCATCTTTCTGGGCAGTAAAGAGCAGTTGCAAAAAGCTTTTACAGAAGCCCATTGGCTAGAATGTGATCGTATTCGAGCCAGTAGCCTCAAAAAAATGACTGTGGCTCTAATTTTCAAGACACCCTACCCTACCGCTCCCGGAATCCCTTCTCTTTGGAACACGATGCCCAATGATCTAGCTTTTCAGAAACCAACACCTAACAATTCCATTCGAGAAAGAAATCACGTTCATTTTTGGAAAACTCCTTTTTTAATCGATGGCAAAGAATCGATTTGGTTCGGTACCGCTCATTTTGATCAGACTATTAAAGAAAGTCCCCTTTTCTTTCTGCCTACTCACACTATTGACCCCGCTATTGATCGCGAAAGAGAGAAAATCAAAGAAGATTTATTGAGCGCTAAAGATGTCAACTTTCTGGAAGAATTACAAGTCTTAGAGCCAACATTGGGTAAAAATCAAGTTGGCGATCCTTTCTTTACGGATGGCAAAGCGGTGATATTGGAGGCAAGATAAAATACAAATTTCTAGCCTGCCTGCCGGTAGGCAAGGTTCACCTAATTTCTAAGTTCTAACAAAAAATAAGAAAAGTAAGAAAATTTTAAATTCATTTTACCAGCTTATAAAAAGATTATTAAAAAATCCTCAATATTTTTATCTCTTCTCCAAATACTTCGCCAACACCCTTTCCGCCACCGGCAAAGCCGTTTGATAACCTTCTCCTCCTTTTTCCACCAGCGCCACCACCACAATTTCTGGATTCTCAATGGGGGCAAAACCAACAAACCAAGCGTGATATCGGTCGCCATCGCCATTTTGAGCGGTACCCGTCTTGCCACCAATTTGAATGCCGTATTGTTGCCCCAATTCTTGCAATCGGCGACCAGAACCGCTTTCTGAGCTAACAGTCATCGCCATCGCCTGTTTGACAGAGGCCAAATCGCCAGCCGAAAAAATATTTTTTCGCAACAGGACCGGTTTCTTTTTTTCAGCTACTGTTCCATCCGGATTTTCAATATAATCAACTAAGTGCGGTTGATAAAGAGTTCCGCCATTAACCAAGGCGCTGATGTAATCGGCTAATTGTAAAGGGGTAACCAACAAGTCGCCTTGGCCAATAGACAAATGATAAGTGTCGCCGACGTACCAACTTTCCTGTTTGGTCGCTTTTTTCCAATCCGGATCAGGGACTAAACCGCAAGCCTCCTGTGGAATATCAATGCCTAATTTTTGACCCAAGCCTAATAGTGTCGCATAATATTTTATATTCTCCGGACCTAACCCTTTTTTATCGCCCCAGCCACCACCGATAATATAAAAATAGGGGTTAACTGATTCAGCAATTGCTTTATTTAAATCGGTTGGACCGTGATATTTCCAATCGGCAAAGGTCCATTGCCCTATTTGGAGTTTATCGGGACAATTTATCACCTCGCTGGGGGTAATCACTTTTTTGTCCAAGGCGCCAATAGCCACTAAGGGTTTGAAGGTTGATCCTGGCGGATAAGTGCCGGCAATGGCTCGATCGAACATTGGTCGGCTACTACTGCCAAAAAATTCTTGAAACTTTTCCGGGGATAAACCTTTTTCAAATTCATTATCGTCAAAAGAAGGATAATTGGCCAAAGCCAAGACGCCGCCGTCGCGCGGATCGATAGCCACCACTGCGCCGCCATCACCTCCGCTTTCAATAACCTTGTCTTTTAAAGCGTTGTAAGCCTCTTTTTGCAAATCCAGATCGATGTTAAGCACTAGGCTTTGACCGATAACCGCGTTTTTTTCGCCCACAATACGCTGAGTTTTTCCCTGAGAATCAATTTCAAATTCTTGTCCTCCTTTGGTGCCTCGCAACTGACTTTCATAGTTCGCCTCCACTCCTTCTCGACCAATAACGTCCGTTGGCAAATAATCGGAACGGCTTTTAAACTCCTCAGGACTTATTTTACCGTTATAGCCCAAAATATGAGCGCTGGCTTCGGCTAATGGATAAAATCTTTTGGCTCTTTTTTGCACGGAAATGCCCGGCCAATCAATCGAGAGTCTCTCTAGTTGCAAAGCTTCTTCTCGATTCAAATCTTCTTTTAGGACGACCGGTAAAAAAGAATCCACCTTTTCACTGGTTAAACGCTTATTAGTTTCTCCTTGGTCAAGAGAAATTGTTTGATTGATTTTTTGAAAAAGTTGCCCTTTCTCGGAGCTATTTGTTGGGAGCAATCCCGGCACCGCTACCAAATCAAATTTGGGCTGATTATCCGCCAATATTTTGTGGTTTCGATCAAAAATCAATCCGCGCGGAGCGTCAACAAACAGGGTGCGAATGCGGTTGTGGTCAGCTTTTTCGGCATAATAAGCGCCTCGTACCACTTGCAAATAAGTAATACGCAAAAAAAAGACCGTTAGGAAAAAAAACATAATCAAAATCAACCCGCCTAAATTGTTTTTTTGGGGAATATCTTCCTCTCCTTCGCCTCGCCAACCGGTTTCGAAATAACCGGATACTTCCAACTCGCCGGAAGTGTTTTTAGATTTTTTCATAAATTCTTATTGGTCTTATAAGACTTAATGGAAAATAAATGAAAGATACCTCTTTTTCCGCTTTATTTTATCTCTTTTTTTTGAAATTAATAATTTAATTTAATTTCCCAACGTATTCGAAGACGTGCCAATCGAATTTTACATCCTGAGTCATCGCTTTATTGATTTTAACCGTAAAACCAATATTAGTCTTTTCGATAATCGCATAGCGGAAATTCGGATCTAATCCCGCCTCACCGACTGGTGTAATGGTCACGATTGGCGTACCAGCATACGGTTTTTTAAATTCCACTTTGGCGGTTAATATTGGTACTTTTTCCCCTAACTCATCCAGCAGCGGCTGCTCGTTGCCCGCTTCATCGAGAATTGGCAAGCCGTTGGCGTCTTTCAAAGTCTCAAAAGCTCCCGTTTTAATGGTAATTTCGCCGGCGGTGTCTTCCCCGGTAGCGATATGCCCGTCAACTTTTAAGTCAGAAACGAAGGTAGCATCTGCTAATACGGTCATATTTTTGACACTCAAATTATTCAGTACATCCCCTTGTAACTTCTCGGAGAGATCAAGAGCCAATATTTGCCGAGAGATCTCCTCCTTTACCTCTTGTGGGGGCGCGGTGCCCGCGCCCGTGTTGTTAGGCGCGGTGTCATCGCCTGTCGGAGAGGCGCCCGAGTCGGTCGTCTTTGCGGAACCATCCGTAGCAGTCCCACCCATATCCCCCGGATTTATCGAACTGCCGGACGTGTCATCCGATGGTTGGGGTGCGGTGCCCACGCCCGTCGGAGAGGCGCCCGAGTCGGGCGTCTTTGCGGAACCCGCAGAACCCGATCCCTGCAACGCCGCCAGTTCCTGTTTTAATTTATCCAATTCAGCGCTATAAGCGATGCTGGTACTTTCCATTGTATCCAAGCGACTGTCGAGACTCTTAACGGCTAAATCAGTTTGATTGATAGCTTCATCCTGCGCCACATTAGCCACTTTCAAAGAGTCGACCTCGTTTACTCGCGTCTGTTTTTCCACGTCCAAATTACCTAAATAAGTGTTGTGCGCAAAGATATCGTTGCCCACGAAGTTGTGAGTGCTGTCAACTTCTATATCATAAACTCGCTCCTCACCTACTTTTTCGATAGAAACGATTTCATCCCACTGGACATCCCCCGCCATCTCGGACGTATCACTCACGCCAGAGACGGAGACGGGTCTTCGTTCCACCTCGGACGTATCATCCCCAGAGACAGAGACGGAGACGGAGACGGGTCTTAGACCCGTCTTTACAAGAAGAGAACTCTCTACAGGAAGAGAACTCTCTGCAGGAAGAGAACTCTCTGCAGGAAGAGAACTCTCTAACTTATGTTTCGCCAACGCTTCTTCCCGCGGCACGGCGATTCTATCGCCGACCACCAGATTTTTCACTTTTTGCCATTTTTGAGTTAATTTTTGCATTTTTTTGCTTTAATGATATTTTATATTAGCACAAATTTATTCTGTACACATTAGTAGGAGAGACGCCCATATCAAGCAGGCCGTTTATGCAATGATACTCTGTTTTATCGGTATCTTCGTTTTTAAGCTTCCCATGGAAATTCTCCTTCCACAGATTGATAGTCTCCATTAAAACCAATCAGCTTGAATTTTTGAGAACGGTATTTGTTTAAAAAATAATTAAGATGATTCTTCTGCAACTGCGAAAAATTTAATTTAACTTCAATAGGTAAAATTTGATTTTTAGTTTTAACAATAAAATCTATCTCTTTTTTATCCATTGTTCTCCAGAAAAAAACATTTTCCTTAAAATATTTTTTAACCAATTCCGAGAATATCGCCGTTTCAAAAACATTGCCGATTATCTCTTTCTGCAAAGTTTTCAACCAAAGCATCTGCATTAAACCACTGTCATAGAAAAATATTTTAGGAGTTTTAAAAAGTTCCGAACGAATATTTTTACTGTAAGGACGCACCAATTTTAAAATATAAGTATTCTCGAGTATAAATAAATAGTTTACTACCGTCGCCTTAGCCAAACGACACGTATTGGAAATTTCCAGAACATTCAACAACTGACCGCTTTGAGAAGCTAAAACTTCCAACAGTTTATTAAACCCTTCAATGTCTCTGATTTCGGCCAAATCGCGAATATCTTTTCGAATGTAAGTATCAATGATTTGTTGCAAATATTTTTCTTTAAATTCCAGCTTTGGAGCCAAAACAACCTTTGGATACCCTCCATAGAGCGTATATTCACGAAAAAAACTTTTTAGTTCCTCGATTTTTTTTCTCGTTTTAATTTTTTTCAAATCAATCTGGCTTTCTTTAAATTCCAAAAATTCCTTGAAGGAGAGAGGAAAAATTTCGAAATTAACTGTCCTTCCAACCAAAGAATCCTTAAACTTACTTTTAATGTTGAAACTGGAAGATCCCGATACAATTAATTTAAGATTTTTATGGTGATCATTTATCAATTTCAGAAAAGAAGATGGGTCTTTCAAATATTGGATTTCATCAATGAATATCACGGTTCTGTCTTCTTTGGAAAAACCTTCTTCTTCCAAAAATTCCAAAAAACTCTCTACTCCTCTGTCAATGACAGAGACGAAACGAGAATCTTCCAGATCTATATAGATATTTTTTTGATTTTTTTTATCTAAATCACTCTTTAAGTAATACAAAATATGCGTTTTGCCCACTTGGCGAGCTCCATGCAGAACGATCACATCGTCTGTCGGTAGGTATTTTTGGATTTCTTTGATAATTTCTCTCGGATAAATTTTTTCTGGTTGCATTGAAATTTAATTTAAAGTTAACTATACTTTACTTTATATTTAATTTGGAGTCAACTATTTTATTTTCCCCTTGTCCAATTCCATATATTTCTTTCACGACATTTGCAGGTGCAGAACTTTGCGAAGAATGTCAAAACAATTACAGATATCTTTTAATTTCTCTTACTAGGGTATCTTTAAAGTTTCGAATGATCAGCCAATGACTCTTTGGCAAAAAATGTTTTAATTCTTGGTTAAAATTAACTTTAGTTTTTTGGGATAAATTTAAAATTTTCGGTAAAAAATCTTGTCTGAGGTTAGTTTTTATCTTATTGGAACGTAAAAGGAAATAAAGGTCATAAAAATCCCTGGGCTTCTGACGAGTAAGCAACGCTTGCAATTTTTCTTCAATTAGCTGCTCTTCTCCGAGTTGAATAAGCACATATGGTAAAATAAAATCGTTAGAGATGGTTATCAATTCTCCGAATTCTCGCTTGGCTCGTTGAGAAATTTCAATTTTTACAGTAATTTTTTTTTGATTAATTTTAAATTCAACCGTTGATAGATAACCACCCGTAGTAATTTTAGCTTCTTCCAGTTCAACATCAACACCTTCTCTCTCGATTGATAATAATGTCCCTAAAATTATTTTTTCAATCTTTTTACTTCCTGATAGAGAAGTGCTAAAATCCAAATCTTCTGAAAACCTAGGGCTTCTATAAACAATTCTGAGTGCCGTTCCTCCCTTAAAATAAATTTTTTCACTGCCTTCTTGCTGATAAAAATATGACAAAAAAAGATGCTGACAATATTCCCACCAAATATTTTCTTCTGTAGTTTGATATTTTTTAGCCAAATCCGAAACAAAATTATTTTCGATCATATAGTTTATCTATAAGTATTAATAATTTTTTTCTTTGAAATAACCTTGCGTAACGGATGATTTTTTTCTTGTTTAAATTTTTTAAAACCAAACGATCATTCAATTTTTTACGCCCCAAAACAACAAAATAGAGATAATCGACCAAAGCTTTCTCTGGCTCAGCCACTAAGGTATAAACGGTCTTACCTCCCAAATTTTCTTGATTTGAGCGATAACCGACAAAAGCCACTCTTTTTATTTTTAAATAAGAGAAGCCCTTGTCTGCTATTTCAAAAAAACGAGTGGGTTTAGTTGTTACTGAAGATACAATATAAGCTCTTTCCGGAATAATACTGTTTTTTGCTAAAACATATTCTAGGGAAAGGTAAGACGGCCTATACAAAGCATTGGCGATTTCTTTTTCGTCAAGAGTGGCATTTTCCAAAGCGTACAGCCCCTTTTTTAATCTTCTAAAAAATCCTTTTTTTGTATAGGCTTCCAGAAAATAACTTGCTTGCCAAGAAGAAACCGGAAAAATTTGCTTAAAAGTTTTTAAAGTAAAAATGGAAATATTTTTTTCTCGCAATATCTTACCGACTACTAAAAAGTTTAACTTTTTCTGTTTCATAAAACAATAGTTTTTTATCTTTTAATGAAATGATTTTAAGAAGCTTTTTCTTATTTGTCAAGCTCCATATATTTTTTCCATGACATTTGCAAGTGCAGGACTTTGCGCCGGATGTCAAAAATTTTTTTGATCTGTTCATCGAAAACCTCCCATTCAATCCCTGTTTCACAAATGTCTCTTGTCTGCTCCAGATAAACCACCAATTTATTGCAATTTAGCATCACTTTTTCCAACAAAACGATACTTTCCTCTTTGTCGCCAAAGCGCACCGAATGAGCCTCGGCGATCAGGTGCGGTAATCCTAAAGAATAAACTAAGAGACATTTGAATATTCGCCCCCGACACAGTTTCTTACTGATACTGTCATCCTCTGGCTTGACCAGAGGATCCAGCGTATTTTCTGTCTTTTCTTCTTTTTTATTAGAACTTAGACAATTAGGTGAACCTTGCCTACCGGCAGGCAGGTTAGAAATTTCTTTTCCCCCTACATTAATTCTCGGTAAAAGCTTCTTCGCCACGAACACGCTGATTTCCAATGATTTTTGGTAAACCTCCAGATCTTGAAAAGATTTCACTGGTTTTTTGTAGCCCCCATAAGTGTTTTTGGGTTTTTGATAATTGTAGGGCATAAAATTAGTTTATAAAGTTAAAAAGTTTGTAAAGTTTATTAGGTAAATTAGAAATTTTAAAATCTCACTGTCTTTGGTCTCAAATTTTCGATTTTATTCTCATTTTGATTAATCTCGTACACGCCTTCTTGGGTCACGATATTCTTTCTTCGCCTGTTTCTGCGCCTTTTGTAGACCACGTGAAGTGGAAAAAATTCAAAATAGTCTTTCTCGTCAAACCAAGCACACTTGAAATTAAAAACTCGTAATCCCGTCAAGCGCGACAAAGCCAGCGCGTACAGAGTCAACTGCTCGATCGGCTTTTCTTTGGAAGCGTGGCTTTTGTAATCCAGAATATGCACCATCCCGTTACGAATTTGTAGAAAGTCAATATGGCCGGTGATGAGTTTCGGGAGCTCCGCTCCCGATATTGACCGTCCCAGTGCCGAAGTTGTCTTCTGCTTTGCAACACGGTTCCCTTTGACATCGTCCCCTGCACTGGAGACGGGTCTGAGACCCGTCTTTACACCAAGAGAATTCGAATGCTTCGTTTTCTCATACATTTCAAACCCCAGCTGGGTCTGCATATGCTCCAAATCTTCTCTTTTGAGATAAATCGGTATTTCTGTCGCCACGGTAACCGAATCATTGGCAATCATAAATTTTTGCAGTTCTTCGTGCCTTTGTTTGTTATCTTTTACCCCTTGAAAAACCAATCCGGCCAACTGAGTGGCGTAATTTTCCTTGGCCCTGACAATCATCTCGGTTTTGGAAAATTTAATAGGCGATTCGGATGCGCGCAAACCTTCTTGGAAATATTGATGTGGCGTTTCACTGGTAACTAAATCTAAAAAATCTTTTAGAGGATAAAATTTGTGATTTTTGAAATCTTCCCTCAGAACGTATTTAATCTTAGCGCGATGATAGCGGAAGCGGTATAGCTGACGGTGTGCCAAAGTGGCCGTTTCCATCACTTCGTACGGTGAAAATTCCTTGATAGCCGTGGATCGCATGCGCCTAAAATAAGCGCATAAATCGCTGTGCTGACTGAGCCACGATGCCAAAGTTGACGGCCGAACAGCTGTCTGATGTTTTTCTTGCATAATCTTACAAGTCTGCGCCAGAGAGAACCCCAAATTATAATAACTCATAGCGTTTAAAATAATTTTCCAGGGATGCTGTTTCCCCTTCTCCCACGAAGGCGTGAACGTCCGTAAACAATCCTTACAAAAATAGAGTTGCACTTTTCCCCGCTTTTTCTGCCTAGTTCCTCTTTTCACGTGATTTTGGGAATCACAATACGGGCAGTAGACTCCGAGAACGGATTGTTCAAGTATGGGCAGGTCACGACCTGCCCCTATATTTTCCTCAGAAACCTCACGATTTACTGGGGGGTCAATCTCACAATTTCTGGAAATATTGGACTTCCGTTTGGAAAACGTGCTAAAAACACTACTAAATTTTTTCTTAATTTTATAGAATATCATATTAAGATTTGATATACTCCAATAATAAAATTAAGTAAAATTTTCCGCCCCGCTCCCTGGGCACCCACAAGGGGTGTCCCTACATTTGCACCAAATATGGGTGGTTATCCGTGGTGCGGATCTTCCTGCCGGAGGCCGTTGTCAGCTCATAGATTTCTCGGACGCCCATATCAAGCAGGCCGTTTATGCAATGATACTCTGTTTTATCGGTATCTTCGTTGAGCGAAAGCACTTCGTCGCCCACTTCCACTTCACAGATGGGGAGCAGAATATATTCATAGTCGTCTTCGTTGTTATCTTCTGCGCTTCCTTGTTTACGTTTTCGACGTCGCCTGATAGGTAATAAGGTATCTCCCGTCACACACTGACCTTCCAGCGCCAGATTGGCGGTTTTGGTATTCAGAAGCGCAATTTGATTTTGTTGCTCTTGGATGGCGTTAACGGTCAACGGTACCAACGAAGAGTAATCCACTCCGTAAAAGTTTCCGCCTTTGGAAACCACTTCCGGTACCACGCCTTGGACTTCCTGAGCAAGGAAGCCGACATGTTCCCCGGCGGGACGATTGGGATCTTTCCATTCGTAACTTACACCCCGCAGACCCATAATTTTGTCGAGCGCGTTTGGAATGGTAGCAATATTTTTTTTGAGATTTTCGTCGGAATCGTTGTACCAACCGGTCGTGCCTCCAGCATCACCGTTGACGAATAATTTTCGACCAGGTCCCGTCGTCCCGATGCCGACGTTGCCAGCGCTTGTGATTCTCATCCGTTCGTCCTCTGTTATACCATTATGTGTATAAAAATCGATAAAAGTTTTATTATC